>NZ_JBHXJG010000313.1:0-7376 GCF_042723425.1 Streptomyces sp. NPDC058375
GTGCGGCGCCCCCCGCCGACGACACGAGTCCGCGCCCGTCCCCCGACCCGAAGAAGCCCGGCCGGAGCGTGACCGGCACCCGCAGGGTCATCGCGGCGGCGTTCCTGCTGCCCGCGCTGGTGCTGCTCGGTGCGCTGGTGGTCTATCCGATCGGGTATTCGGTCTACCGGTCGTTCTTCGACCAGGCCGGTACGGGCTTCGCCGGGATCGACAACTACAAGGCCCTGTTCACCGACGACACGATCCTCACGGCGGTGAAGAACAACGCGATCTGGGTGGTCTTCGCCCCGACGGTCGCCACCGCGCTCGGGCTGATCTTCGCGGTGCTGACCGAACGGATCCGCTGGGGCACCGCGTTCAAGCTGATCGTCTTCATGCCGATGGCGATCTCGATGCTGGCGGCGGGCATCATCTTCCGGCTGGTGTACGACCAGGCTCCCGAGCGCGGTGTGGCCAACGCGGTGGCGGTGAGCGTGCACGACACGTTCAACGAGTCCGCGGGCTTCCCGAAGGCCCGTCCGCTGCCCGTTCACCCGCTGGAGAAGAGCGGGGGCGGGACCTTCGTCTCCAAGGAGCCGATCCGGGCGGGCCAGCCGTTGCGGGTGCCGCTGGTCGGCGTGGCCCCGGCGAAGATGCCGGGCGACGCGCGGCCCGCCGAGGGTGCCCCGGCGGCCTCCGGGGACAAGATCTCCGGGACGGCGTGGCTGGACTTCACCCGGGGCGGCGGCGGGAAGCCGAACGTCGTCGACCCGAAGGAGCTGGGCCTGAAGGGCCTCGAGGTCGAGGCGGTGAAGGACGGCGAGGTCATCGCCACGGCCACCGCCGGAGCGGACGGGGTGTTCACCCTGCCCGCCTCGGCGGACGGGGCCCAACTGCGCCTGCCCGCCGACAACTTCCGCGAGCCGTACAACGGCGTCGACTGGCTCGGCCCGTCCCTGGTGACGCCCGGGATCATCGGCAGTTACGTGTGGATGTGGGCCGGGTTCGCCATGGTCCTGATCGCCGCCGGTCTTGCCGGCCTGCCGCGCGAGCTGCTGGAGGCGGCCCGGGTGGACGGGGCCAACGAGTGGCAGGTGTTCCGCCGGATCACCGTGCCGATGCTGGCGCCGGTGCTGGCGGTGGTCCTGGTGACCCTGATGATCAACGTGCTGAAGGTCTTCGACCTGGTGTTCATCATCGCGCCGGGCTCCTCCCAGGACGACGCGAACGTCCTGGCGCTCCAGCTGTACCGGTCCTCGTTCGGCACGGACGCGGACCTCGGGATCGGCAGCGCGATCGCGGTGCTCCTGCTGCTGCTGGTGATCCCGGTGATGCTGGTCAACATCCGCCGGATCCGGAAGGAGGGACGGCGATGAGCAGCGCACCGGACGTGAACACCGCCCGCATCGGCCGCCAGAAGGCGGTCTCACGGCAGCCGGGCGTCCCCGAAGCGCCCAAGCCGAAGCAGTCCCTCGGGGCCAGGATCGCCGCCCGGGCCGGCGGCGGGGTGATGCGGGTCTTCCTGATCCTCGTCGCCCTGTTCTGGCTCATGCCCACGATCGGTCTGCTGCTGTCCTCGCTGCGCGGTCCGCAGGACATCGCGGCGACCGGCTGGTGGAAGATCTTCACCGCCCCGTCCGAGCTGACCTTCGACAACTACCAGCGGTTGCTGGACAATTCGACGATCACCGGCTCGCTCGTCAGCACGATCATGATCACCGTGCCGTCCACCGTGCTGGTGGTGGTGATCGGCTCGCTGGCCGGATACGCCTTCGCATGGATGGAGTTCCCCGGCCGCGACTGGTGGTTCCTGCTGGTCGTGGGGTTGTTGGTGGTGCCGGTGCAGGTCGCGCTGATCCCGGTCTCCGAGCTGTTCGGCACCATCGGGATCTTCGAGACGACGCTCGGGGTGGTGCTGTTCCACACGGCGTTCGGCCTGCCGTTCGCGATCTTCCTGCTGCGGAACTTCTTCGCGGAGATCCCCCGCGAGCTGCTGGAGGCCGCCCGGCTCGACGGCGCGGGCGAGATCCGGCTCTTCACCCGGGTCGTGATGCCGCTGGGCGGTCCGGCGATCGCCTCGCTCGGGATCTTCCAGTTCCTGTGGGTGTGGAACGACATGCTGGTCGCGCTGATCTTCGCGGACTCCGAGTCGCCGCCGATCACCGTGGCGCTCCAGCAGCAGGTGCGCCAGTTCGGCAACAACATCGACGTGCTCGCGCCCGGCGCGTTCGTGTCGATGGTGATCCCGCTGGCGGTGTTCTTCGCCTTCCAGCGGCAGTTCGTCTCCGGCGTGATGGCGGGCGCGGTGAAGTAGCCCGACCGGTCGAACGACCCTCACCGCACAGACGTACGGCCGACCGTCAACACCGAGCGGCCCGGTTCCCCGGAACCGGGCCGCTTCGGCGTCCTGGTCCCCCGATTGCCACGTCCGGCGTAACCCTGTCATTCCATCCGACGTTTGCGCTCTGCCTGGTTTCCGCGAACGATCGACCCATGGATGTGTAGTGCCCCGGTTCTCCGTCATCGTGCCCGCTTTCCGGGTCCAGGCGTATCTGCACGCGTGTCTGGATTCCGTGCTGGCCCAGTCGTTCAAGGACTACGAGATCGTCGTGGTCGACGACTGCTCCCCCGACGCCTGCGGACCGATCGCCGACGAGTACGCCCGCCGGGATCCTCGCGTCACCGCACTGCACCTGCCCCGCAACATCGGCCTCGGGCCGGCCCGCAACGCCGGGATGGGCCGGGCGACCGGCGACTACCTGATCTTCCTCGACGGCGACGACACCCTGCTGCCGGACGCGCTCCAGACCATCGCCGACCGGATCGACGCAACCGGCGAGCCCGACGTCCTGATGTACGACTACGCCCGTACGTACTGGACGGGCCGCAGCGTCCGCAACGTCCTGGCCGCCCACCTCGACGAGGCCGGCCCCGAACGCTTCCGGCTCACCGACCGCCCCGAGCTGCTGCAACTCCTCATGGTCGTCTGGAACAAGGCGTACCGCCGCGCGTTCGTCGAGGCCGAGGGGTTCACCTTCCCGCCCGGCTACTACGAGGACACCCCCTGGACCTACCCGGTCCTGATGTCGGCCGATTCGATCGCGGTGCTCGACGCGGTCTGCGTCTCCTACCGGCAGCGGCGGCGCGGCAACATCCTCTCCACCACCAGCGAGAAGCACTTCGACGTCTTCGACCAGTACGACCGGGTCTTCGCGTTCATCGACTCCCGCCCCGAACTCGCCCTGTGGCGGCCGGTGATGTTCCGCCGCATGCTCGACCACTTCTCGGCGCTGTTCGCCTCCCGGGACCGGCTGCCACCGCACAGCCGCGCCGCGTTCTTCCGCCGGGCGACCGCGTCCTGCCGCCGCTACCGCACCCCCGGCGCCCCGGTCCCGCGCCGCGCGCTGCTGCGGCACGGCCTGCTGCGGCTTGGGGCGCGGCGCACCTACCAGGCCCTGTCCGGAGCCCAGCGCCTGAGCGGCCGGCTGCGCCGGGGCGCGGCGGCCGTGCGCCGGGCGGTACGGGGCGCGGCGCTGCGGGCGCACTACCGGATCCAGTTGCGGCTGCCGCTGCGCCCCCGGGACGCGGTGTTCGCCACCCGGGGCGGCAGCGGGTACGCGGGCAGTCCGGCGGCGATCGAGGCGAAGGTCCGCGAGCTGGTGCCAGGGGTGCGGACGGCCTGGATCTGCCGCCCCCTCGACGCCCACACCGTGCCGACCGGCACCCGTCACCTCGCGCCCGGAACCTTCGCCCACGGGGCGGCGCTGGCCCGGTCCGCGTACCTGGTGAACGACGGCCCCTTCGACCGGGGGCTGGTCAAGCGGCGGGGCCAGATCCTGCTGCAGACGCACGAGGGCACGCCGCTGCGGACCGTGGGCACCGATCTGCTGGACCGGCCCGCCGCCGCCCGGGGCACCGACTTCGACGAGCTGCTGCGCTCGGTCGACACCTGGGACTTCTCCCTCTCTGCGAACCCGCACTCCACCCTCGTACGGGAGCGGGCCTATCCGTCCGCGTACACGACGCTGGAGTACGGCTCGCCGCGCAACGACGTGTACCACCGCACCGGCCCGGCCGAAGTGGCTCGGCTGCGCCAGACGCTGGGCATCCCGCAGGGGGCCACCGCCCTGCTGTACGCCCCGGTGCCCCGCGACTACCGGCGTGTCCAGCGGCCCCCCTTGGACCTGGAGCGGCTGGTACGGGTCCTGGGCCCGCAGTTCGTCGTCCTGGCCCGGGCGCCCCGCCCGGCCGGCCCCGGGGGCGGTCACCGTGCGCCGCATCCCCGGATCATCGATGTCAGCGCGCACCGGTCCGTGGAGACGACGGCGCTCGCCTCGGACGCGCTGATCACCGACTACGCGTCGCTGATGTTCGACTACGTCAACCTGGACCGCCCGGTGGTGCTGCACCTCGACGACATCGAGGCGTACGAGGCGGCTCGCGGCACGTACTTCGACATCACGGCGTTCCCGCCCGGCATCGTGGCCCGGAGTCAGGACGAGCTGTTCGACATCTTCGGGACCGACCACTGGCGGGGCTCCCGCTCGGCGCAGCTGCGGGCCGCGTTCCGGGCCCGGTTCTGTCCGTACGACGACGGGTACGCCGCCGAGCGGGTGGTGCGGCGGGTCTTCCTCGGGGAGACGGACGGGCTGCCGCTGCCGGTGCCGTCCGCCGCCCGCCGGACGCCCGCGGCGCTGCCCGCGCAGGACGGGGCCGGGGCGGCGGCCGTCGGGGGCTGACCCTGGTGGCCGCCGGGCGGGCTCAGCGGCTTCCGGAACTCCGGGCGGCGGGTCTGCTCGGCGGCTTCATGAGCCCCCGGGCAGCGGGCCCGCTCAGCGCTCCAGGAACGCGAACAGCTCCTCCCAGCGGCGCAGGGTCTCCGGCTCGGAGAACCGCTGGACGCCGGAGCGGGCCCGCGCGCCCATCGCGTCGCGCAGCCGGGGGTTGCCGGTGAGCCGCAGCAGCCGGTCGGCGAGGGCGGCGACGTCCCCGGCGGGGGCCAGGAGCCCGTCCTCGCCGTCGCGGACGATCTCCCGCACCCCGGGCGCGCAGTCGAAGGCGGCGCAGGGCACCCCGCTGGCCATCGCCTCAAGCAGCGCGAGCGGGAAGCCTTCGCCCCGGGAGGACTGGACGAAGACGGAGGCGTCCGCGAGGGCCCGCTCCACGTCGTCGGTGCGGCCCATCCACTCCACGGACCCGTCGAGGCCGAGCCCGGTGCACTGCGCCTTCAGCGCGGCCTCGTCCTCGCCCGCCCCGTACACGCGCAGCCGCCAGTCGGGGCGGGCGGGGGCGACCAGGGCCCAGGTGTCCAGGAGCAGGTCGATGCCCTTCTGGTCGCTGAGCCGGCCGATGCTGGCGACGGTCTTCGCCGTGCGCGGGGAGGGCACGACGGGGAGGCGGGAAAGGGCGTTGGGCAGGAAGCCGACGTTGTTCATGCCGTCGCCGGCCCACCGGTCGGCGTCCTCCTCGGTGAGGACGAGCCAGTGGTCGAGGTCCCGGTAGTGGTTCTTGATCCAGCGGTAGCGGTGGCTCGCGCGGGAGTAGCCGTAGGACTCGTGGCTCATCCCGATGACCCGCAGCCCCGTGGTGTCGGCCTCCCCGACCCACTCCATCGCCCAGACCTGGGTGACGATGACGACCGCGCCGGGGCCGGCGGTGGCGAAGAGCTCCGAGAGCCGTCCGACCGCCTGCTTCTTCGCGGCGACCCGGGCCGCTTCCCTGCGCCGGGTGGGGATCCGGAAGCGGTCGCGGACGCCGTGGGGTGTCCAGGGGGTCGGGGGGTGCGCCGGGTAGAGGGCGGTGACGGGGTGGGCGGGCTGCCGGGGCAGCGCCATCTTCAGGTCGGAGGCGTGGATGCCGATGGCGTGGACCCGGTGGCCCTGTTCGGTGAAGAGGCGGGCGGTCTGGTGCATCCAGCCGGTGACGCCGCCGAGTTCGTCGGTGCTGTTGGAGACGATGAAGATGTCGCGGCTCATCGGCCGGCCCCCCGGTCGTGGTCGGTGGTGTGGCGGACGCCCCGGCGGGTTGCGGGGCCGAAGACGGCCGCGACGGTTCTGCGGGCCGCGTCGCCCCGGTCGTAGGTCCCGAACTGCTCGGCGAAGGCACGCCGTTGGTCGGCGTACCGGGTGTCGGACTTCTTCAGCTCCGCGAGGGCGGCGAACAGCTCCTCCTGGGTCGCGGCCACCGGACCCGGGGCCTGCTCCCGCAGGTCGAAGTAGCTGCCGCGCTCGGCCGCGTACGCCTCCCGGTCGGGGGCGAACAGCACGACGGGCCGGTCGAGGAGGGCGAAGTCGAACATGATGGAGGAGTAGTCGGTAACCAACACATCGGTGATGGCGAGGAGTTCGCTGACGTCGTGGTGGCGCGAGACGTCCACGACGGTGCCGGGCGGGCAGACCGGCAGCCGGGCGGACTCCAGGTAGTGGGCCCGCACCAGCAGGGTGTGGGTGTCGCCGAAGCGCTCCGCGAACTCCCGTACGTCCAGGAGGAGTCGGCTCTTGCGCTGCTTTCCGGGGCCGCCCCGGAACGTCGGGGCGTACAGCACGGTCTTCTTGTGGTCGTCGAGACCTAGCGCCCCGGCGAGCGGTGGGCGCGGCAGCCTGCCCTCGGCCTCGGACCGGTCGCGCTCCGCGATCAGGGCGTCGTTGCGCGGGTAGCCGGTGCGCAGGAGCCTTTCCTCGGGCAGCCGGTAGGCGCGGGCGAGGGTGTTCACGTCGTGCTCGGAGCGGACGAGGAAGTGGTCAAAGCGGGCCACGGCCTGCTGGAGCCGTTCGCGCTGCGGGGCGTTCTGGAGCCGTACGCGGGTCTCGTCGAAGCCCATCCGTTTGTACGCGGAGCCGTGCCAGGTCTGGACGTACGTGGTGCGGTCGGGCTTACGGAGGTGCTGCGGGAAGCCCTGGTTGTCGACCCAGTACTCGGCGCGGGCCAGCGCCCAGAGATAGCGCCAGGACCAGCGGCGTACGAGGCGGGCGTCGTCGGGGAAGCCGGCCGGGGAGGGGTCGTAGGACCAGGTGGCGTGGAGCTTCAGGCCCTGGCGGCGGATCTCCTCGTACAGGGCGCGCGGGCTGTCGCCGTAGCAGGTGCCCATGTGGCTCTCGAAGACGACGGAGCCCCGGCGGACGGGGAGCCGGGTGAGCCAGGTGTTGTACGCGGGGGCCTTGAAGCCCCGGGAGCGGTAGCGGTCGAGCCGCTTGCGCAGGGCCCGGACGAGGAGCTTGGCCTTGCGGGCGGGCCGGAAGCGGGTGGCGTAGCGGATCAGGCGGTGGGCGGTGCGGGCCGGGCGGCGGCGGGCGGTCAGGCGCAGCGCCAGGTGGTCCTTGAGGGTGATGTAGGGCTCCCAGGTGTCCCCGGCGAGCCGCCCGAGCCGGGGCCGCGCGGCGAACCGGGCGGCCCCGGCC
>NZ_JBHXJG010000314.1:0-7176 GCF_042723425.1 Streptomyces sp. NPDC058375
CCCCTCACGTTCCGTGAGGGGGCTTTGATCGTTCCCCGCCCGGCATCCGACGACACCAGGGGGCGCGAGCGCGCATCCGCGCTTCGTCACACCCTCTCCACAACCTGGGTTCAAATCGTGCGTATGACCGGCAAACAGTTCGTTTCACCCTTGCGATCGCGTTCGGTGTCGGACAATCTGTCTGGGGGCCGTCGGCTCCAAGGGGGCTGCTGATCCATACAGTTGGCACAGCAGAGCGTGACGTTCCGGTTATCCGTGCCGCGGGGTGGGGGCCCCGCTCGGGGGCGGACACCGAGGGGGCATCATGCAACCGGAAGGCTGCCCACCCATGTCTGTGGGGACGGTGGCTTGCCACCGTGTGCGCGCCCGGTGAAGAACGGAGCCGACCGCGCACGACGAGAGAGACCGAACAGTCACGCACCACCATGCGTGCGGGGGGATGTACCCATGACGTCGACGCCGCCAGGCGACCGGCAGGAGAACGACGCTTCCCGGACGACGCAGCTCCGGATACTGCCGAGGGCAGGCGCGGCGCGGCGGCGTGCCAAGAAGGAGCTGCCGCGCTACGACTACGAGCACTACAGTCGGCTCGCCGGACCGCTGACGCAGCCCCCCGCGGGCAAGCCGTACAAGGTCCAGTACCGCTCGCTCATATCGCAGGAGCCGCACCGCGTACGCGCGGCGCTCCTGCTCGGCGCGGCTCCTCTCGTCTCCCTCGGCCTGTTCGCCTGGCTGATGCAGCCCAGCCACTGGACGGACCGCGATCCGAACCTGGACAACGACCTCCTGCTCGTTCTCGACGTGATCATGCTCGTCTCGATCGGTCTGATCGAGCTGTTCCGCACGATGAACGTCCTCTCCAACGCGCACGCCACCCTGGTCGCCCGCGACCCGGTACCGGTGGTCCCGGAGTCCGGCACCCGGGTCGCCTTCCTCACCTCCTTCGTCCCCGGCAAGGAACCGCTGGAGATGGTGACGAAGACCCTGGAGGCGGCCGTCAGGATCCGCCACCGCGGTCTGATGCACGTCTGGCTGCTGGACGAGGGCGACGACCCGGCGGTCAAGGAGGTCTGCGCCCGGCTCGGCGTGCACCACTTCTCCCGCAAGGGCGTCGCCCACTGGAACCAGGCCAAGGGCGCGCACCGCGCCAAGACCAAGCACGGCAACTACAACGCCTGGCTGGACGCGCACGGCGGCGACTACGACTTCTTCGCCTCGGTGGACACCGACCACATCCCGATGGCGAACTACCTGGAGCGGATGCTCGGCTACTTCCGCGACCCGGACGTCGGCTTCGTCATCGGCCCGCAGGTCTACGGCAACTACGACACCTTCGTCACCAAGGCCGCCGAGTCGCAGCAGTTCCTCTTCCACGCGCTCATCCAGCGCGCGGGCAACCGCTACGGCGCGCCCATGTTCGTCGGCACGAGCAACGCGGTCCGCATCTCGGCACTGAAGCAGATCGGCGGCCTGTACGACTCGATCACCGAGGACATGGCCACCGGCTTCGAGATCCACCGCCACCGCAACCCCGCCACGGGGAAGAAGTGGCGCTCGGTCTACACCCCGGACGTACTGGCCGTCGGCGAGGGCCCGACCGCGTGGACGGACTTCTTCACCCAGCAGCTGCGCTGGTCGAGGGGGACGTACGAGACGATCATCGGGCAGTTCTGGAAGGGCTTCGGGACCATGCCGCCCGGCAAGCTCTTCAACTACACGATGATGATCATCTTCTATCCGATGTCGGCGCTGAACTGGATCCTCGCGGCCCTCAGCTGCGCGCTCTTCCTCGGCATGGGCGCCTCCGGTGTCCAGATCGACCCGACGATCTGGATGATGCTGTACGGCAACGCCTCCGCGCTCCAGATCGGCCTGTACATCTGGAACCGCCGCCACAACGTCTCGCCGCACGAGCCCGAGGGCTCCGGCGGTCTGGCCGGCATGGTGATGTCCGCGCTCTCCGCGCCGATCTACGCCCGCTCGCTGATGGACGCGGTGCTGCGCCGCAAGAGCTCGTTCGTGGTGACCCCCAAGGGCGACTCGTCCAGCCCGGACACCCTGTTCGGCACCTTCCGTATCCATCTGTTCTTCATCGTCGTCTTCGGCGCCTCGATGATCTCCTCCTTCTTTCTCGGACACAGCCACCCCGCGATGGTCACCTGGGCCACGCTGGCGCTGCTGATCACCGCCGCGCCGATCATCGGCTGGCGGTACACGATCCGCGCCGAGAAGAAGAAACGCCGGACCGGCGGAGGATCGCACCGCAGCGGCGGACCGGCCCCCGAGCCGAGGCCCCAGCCGCTGCCCGGAGCACCCGGAAACGACCAGACCATGCAGATCGCTCAGATCGCCCTTGGGGGACGTAAGAAATGAAGTACCGTCCGAGCCGCCGTACCCGCCGCCTGGCGATCAGTACGGCGGTGGTTCTCGCGCTCGCGGGGGCGAACGGGCCGTGGCTGTACCGCTTCAGCACCGAGCGCTATCACGAGTACAAGATCAACCAGCCGGATTACAAGGCGGCCAACGGCCACTGGGACTTCCTGGACGTCCCCTCCGAGCACCGGATCAACACGATCCACGCGGCGCTGCTGCACACCGGCAAGGTGCTGCTCGTCGCGGGCTCCGGGAACGACCAGAAGAACTTCGACGCGAAGAGCTTCCGCTCGGTGCTGTTCGACCCGAAGACGAACGGCTTCAAGGACATCCCCACCCCCAAGGACATGTTCTGCGCCGGGCACACCCAGCTGCCCGACGGCAAGCTCCTCATAGCCGGCGGCACCAAGCGCTACGAGAAGCTCCAGGGCGACGTCACCAAGGCCGGCGGCCTGATGATCGTCCACAACGAGAACCCGGACAAGCCGATCACCCTTCCCGCGGGCACCCGGTTCACCGGAAAGAAGAACGGCAAGACGTATCTGTCCAAGGACCCGGTCCTGGTGGAGAAGGCCAAGAAGGTCTTCGACAAGCAGACCGGCGCGTTCCTGCGCAACGACCCCGGGCTCGGCAGGATCTACGTCGAGGCGCAGAAGACCGGCAAGAAGTACGAGACCGGCACCGAGGACAACTACCGGGTGGCGGGCCTGTCCGGCTCGGACACGCGCAACGTCTACGGCATCGCGCAGAAGCTGGCCCTGGACAAGAAGGACTTCCAGGGGATCAAGGAGGCCTTCGAGTTCGACCCGGTCGCGGAGAAGTACATACCCGTCGACCCGATGAACGAGGCCCGCTGGTACCCGACCCTGACGACGCTGGAGGACGGCAAGGTCCTCGCCCTGTCGGGTCTGGACGAGATCGGGCAGATCGTCCCCGGCAAGGACGAGATCTACGACCCGGCGACCAAGGAGTGGGAGTACACCGGCATCGTCCGGAAGTTCCCCACCTATCCGGCGGTCTTCCTGCTGAATGACGGCAAGCTGTTCTACTCCGGGTCCAACGCCGGATACGGTCCGGCGGACGTGGGCCGTGACCCGGGCGTCTGGGACCTGTCGACCAACAAGTTCAAGAAGATCCCCGGGCTCAGCGACCCGGACCAGATGGAGACCTCCGCCACCGTCCGGCTGCCCCCGGCCCAGGACGAGAAGTTCATGGTGATCGGCGGCGGCGGGGTCGGCGAGTCGGAGAAGTCCAGCGAGAAGTCCCGGCTGGTCGACCTCCAGAAGAAGAACCCGCAGTTCACCGACGGTGCCTCCCTCTCCGAGGGCACCCGCTACCCCAGCGCCTCCCTGCTGCCCGACGACTCGCTGCTGGTCACCGGCGGCTCCAGCGACTACCGGGGCCGCGGCGGCTCGGACGTGCTCCAGGCCCGGCTGTACGACGCGAAGACGGACACGTACAAAAAGGTCGCGGACCCGGCGGTCGGCCGGAACTACCACTCGGGTTCGGTGCTGCTGCCGGACGGCCGGGTCATGATCTTCGGGTCGGACTCGCTGTTCTCGGACAAGGCCAACACCCGGCCCGGCGTCTTCGAGCAGCGCATCGAGATCTACACCCCGCCCTACCTCTACCGGGACTCCCGGCCGGAGCTGACGGCCGGGCCCGAGAAGATCGAGCGCGGCTCCACGGGGCTGTTCACCACGCAGCACGCCTCGAAGATCACCTCGGCGAAGCTGATGCGGCCCTCGGCGGTCACCCATGTCACCGACACCGACCAGCGCACCATCGCGCTGGAGATGAAGAAGTCGAAGGACGGGATCACCGTCACGGTGCCGGACAACCCGGCGCTCGTGCCGGCCGGTTGGTACATGCTGTTCGTCACCGACGACCAGGGCACCCCGTCCGAGGGCATGTGGGTGGAGGTGCCCGAGTAGGGGCACGTACCGCGTACGCGCACGGCGGAGGCTGCATCCGGGAAGACCTGCTCTTCCCGGATGCGGCCTCTGTCCGCTACTTCGTGGCGCCGGCCAGGCCGAGCGCGTACTCCGGCCACCAGTCGCCGGCCTTCGGGCCGCCCTTGCAGTCGCCGTCGGACTCGCCGGGACGCTTGATCCACAGATAGGCGTCGACCCGCTCGTCGCCGGTCTGCGTGGTCGGGGCCTCGCCCAGCGCGCGGCCGGGCGGATTGCACCAGTTCTCGGCGGGGTCGCCGCCGTCGTAGGGACCGTTGCCGTTGCGGCTGGTGTCGATGACGAAGGGCTTGTTGCCGATCTTCTCCGACAGCTTCTTGCCGAACTCGGTGGAGACGGCCGTCGTCTGGAAGTTGGAGACGTTGAGCGAGAAGCCGTCCGCCTCGGCGATCCCGGCCCGCTGGAGCGGCTGGAACAGCGCGTCGGGGGACTGCCAGCCGGCGTTGCCCGCGTCCAGGTAGACCTTGGTGGCGGGCTGCTGCTTCAGCCGCTGGATGGCGCCCTTGAGGAGGTCGTAGCGCTCCTCGTGGAACTCCTGGGGCGTGCAGCCGTCGACCAGGTGGAGCAGGGCGTCCGGCTCCAGGATCACGGTGGCGCTGCGGTCCCCGATGCCCTTGGCGACGCCGTCCAGCCAGGTGCGGTACGCGTTGCCGTCGGAGGCGCCGCCCTTGGAGAACTGGCCGCAGTCGCGGTGCGGGATGTTGTAGAGGACCAGCAGGGCGTCCCGGTCGGCTGCGGCGGCCGCCTCGGTGACGCCCCGCACCTGGGACTCCGGATTGTCCGGGGTGATCCACTCGCCGACCGGCTGCTGCGCGATCTTCCGGATCAGCTCGGCGTTCTTCTCGTCGCCATCCTTGCTGTACGCGGCGACCTGCCGGGCCGCGTTGCCGTCGGGGTTGACCCAGTACGGGTCCTTGTCCTTGGGCTGCTGCTCGACGGTCGGCGCGCTGTCCTTGTCGCCGCCGTCCCCGTCGCCGGAGCATCCCGCCAGCAGCAGGGCCGCCCCGATCGCCGCCGCCGTACCGGTCGTCCGCAGGCCCGCCGCGCGCCTGCGCGTCCGGGACCGGCCGGTGTAACTGCCGTACATCCACTCCCCCTTGGGTGCACTGCCTGCACTGTTCGTCATTGGTTGCACCGATGTGCTGCCGGTCCGATCCATCCTGGCACAGCGGCCGGGCGTCCACGCTTGCACCCGTACAACGCGCACACCGGGGCACCGGTTCCGGACATCCTGTTCGAAAGCCGGTCATCCGCGCGGCCGGTCCCCCTACAGTGGCGAGGACCGGGGCCCTCCCCCCAACGCACCGACCTCCCGTACCGCGCCGGGCGACTCCCGCGGCCGGGCGCACGCGGTCGAGGACCGGCCCGGCGGGCGCGCCCCGTGAGAGGCGGCCTGCCGGGCCGGGTTGAACGTGTTCCCTCGTGGTGCGGCGTCAGCCGCGGCCGTGGGCCACCGCCTGGGCGCGCTCCCCGCCGTCCCCGGCGTTCCCTGTCGCGCCCCGCGCGTCCCGCGCCCCGGTGAGGTAGGCGGAGACGACCACGTTCGCCGAGTAGGAGCGGGTCTTCTGGTCGTACGTCCCGCCGCAGGTGATCAGCCGCAGCTCGGCCCTGCCTTCCTCGCGGGGCCCGTACGCCTTCTGCGCGTCGAAGCGTGTCCGGGTGACGAGCTGGACGTCGTCCACGGTGAACTCCGCGACGCTGCCGTCGCTCCGGGCGACCTCGATCCGGGCGCCCGGCTTCACCGCGCTGAGCCCGTAGAAGACCGCGGGCTTGGTGTCGGTGTCGACATGGCCGACGAACAGAGCCGTGCCCTTCGCCCCGGGCTGCGTGCCGTCGCCGTACCAGCCGGCGGTCTTCGGCATGCCGTACGGGGGCGGGTCGATGGCCCCGTCCCCGTCGAGGCCGCGCGCGACGACGGGGGCCTCGATTCCCACGGAGGGGACCTCGACGCGTTCGGGGGCCGACCCGTCGAGCGGGTCGTGCGCCGGGGGCAGCGAGGCCCCGAAGGGGCGGCCGACCGCGGCCACGTCGCCGGTGGTGGGGCCCGACAGACCGCCGAGCCCGCCGCCGGCCTCCTTGCCCCAGAGCCACAGGCCGAGCAGCAGCACGGCCCAGGTCACTCCGGTGAGCAGTCGCCCGTTGCCTGCCGGGCGGTCCGGGGCGCTCATCTCAGCTACCGGCCGCGTCGCCACGCCGGCGCGAGCTGCGCAAGGCGACGGCGACGGCCGCGACGGCGGCGAGCACCAGCCCGATCACCGCGTGCCGGGTGCCGGGGCCCTCGGCCTCGGTGGACCGTTCGGCGAGGGTGGCGGTGCCTCCGCCGCCCGCCTTGACGGGAGCGGCGGGCGAGGGCCGGTTGTGGTGGATGACGGTGAGCGTGCCGGTCGCCTTGGAGCCGCTGTCCTCGCACGTCACCCAGACGTCGTAGGAGCGGGGTTCGGCGTCGGACCGGATGCGGGCCTCGGCGAAGAGGCCCTTGTCGTCGGCGGGGCGGAAGTGGGCGACCGAGGCGAAGGCGTCGGAGTTGCCCTTGGCCCGGCGGCCCTTGCCGCAGACGTCGACCCAGAGTTCCACCTGCCCGCCCGGGGCGATCGTGGACGGGGTGATCGAGACGGTACCGGTGCCCCGGTCGTCTTCGCCGGCCGGGGCGGCCGGGGATGCCAGCGCGGCGGGTGCGGGCACGGCTATGAGCGCGGCCGCCGCTGCGGCACAGAACGTGAGGGGAATGGAACGCATCGTGAACCTCCTACGGGAAGGTTCACGGCTGGGGCGGCGGCCCCCCGGCGCCCGGCCCCCCGGGGGCGCCGGCCGGGCCCGGGCCCCGCCCGCGGGC
>NZ_JBHXJG010000315.1:0-7136 GCF_042723425.1 Streptomyces sp. NPDC058375
CTACGAACGCAAGGCCGACCACTTCCTCGCCTTCACCAGCATTGCCTGCACCCTCATCTGCTACCGCAGGCTCGCCAAATGAGATGACTTCTAAGCCCCCTCCCAGCGCGTCCGCCCGCCTCGTCAAGTCTGCCGCGAGGTCGTCCCGGTCCGGTCCGCGCAGCCACAGGCCCTCGGCCGCTTCCCGCATCAGCGCCGGTTCGTCCGGTCGTTGCAGGACCACCGGCCGATAGCGCAGGTTGCGCACCCATGCCGGCAGGAGGCCGTCGACCACGTGTGGGCACAGCTCGCGCAGCATGCCGAGGATCGCGTCCGCGAGGTCAGCTCGTCGACGCAGGAGTGCTCCCGATGTTCGCGGGCGCACTCCTGCGTGGGCCCGTGCTCGTCCCCGTAGAGACAGCGCGCGTGCTCGGTCAAGGGGCTGTGCATGCCCCGGAGCTCACGACGCCCCGCCCCGGCTTCCGCCCCGCCCCGCCACGCCGGCGAGAGCCTGAAGGCGCCGTAGGGCTGGCAGGGATTCGCGGGCGTCCGCGAGGATACGGTTCATGACCGCCCCTCCTCCCCCGCCGCGCGCCCGGGTCGCCGCCTATGTGATCCGGCGTCACCCCTCCCCCGCCCTGCTGGTGTTCGACCATCTGGACTTCCCGGAGGCGGGCACCCAGGTGCCCGCGGGCGGCATCGTGCGCGGTGAGGATCCGGAGCGGGCCGTCCTGCGCGAGGTCGCCGAGGAGACCGGGCTGACCGGAGCCCGCGTCGTGCGGCGGATCGCGGTGGACGAGCGGCCGCACCCCGAGACCGGGCAGCCCCGCCGCACGGCCTTTCTCCTGCTCGACGCCCCGCCGGACGGACCCGTGGAGTGGGAGCACCGGGTGCGCGGCGACGGGGCCGACGCGGGGATGCGGTTCGCCTGCCGGTTCGCGCCGCTCCCCCTGGAGCACCCGCTCGCCGACGCCCAGGACGCGTGGCTGGGCCGGGTGGACCCGGGCTGGGGCGCGACGGGCGGCGCGGTGGGATGACCCCCGACCGCGGCGCGCCCTCTCAGCTCATCGCGGTCCGGTGACGTTCCCGGACCGCCTGGACGGCCGTACGCGGCGGCGCGCCGGTGCCGCCCGGCCCCGGACGGCTGCCGCCCCGGGTGAGGAAGTCGGCGAGCGGAAGTGTGGCCGCGCCCACGGTGACCGCGTCCGGGCCCAGGCGGCCCATCTCGATGGTGGTGCGGGCCGCCGCGTGGCTCAGGGCGTACTCGTTGGCGTACCGGCGGATCTCCGGCAGCAGGCGGGGGCCGAGGAGCAGGCCCGCCCAGCCCCCGATCAGGATTCGCTCGGGCAGGAAGAGGTTGATCAGGTCGGCGAGGGCCGCGCCCAGGCATTCGGCGGTCTCGTCGAGGAGCGAGAGCGCCACCGGGTCCGGTGCGGTGCCGCGCGCCGGATAGGCGGCGGCGAGCAGCGCGGCGAGCGCGGTCTCGTCGTCGGCGTCCTCGGGCAGCGGGCCGCCCGCCTCCCGCCAGCGCTCGCGCAGGGCTTCCGCGCCCGCGTACGCCTCCAGGCAGCCGATGGAGCCGCAGCGGCACCGGCGGCCACGGAGCTGGACGGTGGTGTGGCCCCATTCGAGGGCGAGGCTCATGCGGTCCTCGTCGAGGATGTCGCCGTGGTCGACGCAGGCGCCCACACCCGAGCCGATGAGGGCGATGGCAGCGGCGCCCGCGCCCCGGCCGCCGCCGAACCACATCTCGGCCTGGCCGAGCGTCTTGGCCCCGTTGTCGATGAACAGCGGCACCTCGGGCGGCACGTCGACCGCCTCGCGCAGCAACTGCTCGAAGGGGACCGCGCGCCAGCCGATCGTCTGGCCGTGCACCACCGCACTGCGGGTGCCGTCGGGGCCTTCGGGGCCGTCGCGCTCGATGATGCCGGGGACTCCGATGCCGATGCCGAGCAGCCGACGCGGGTCGGCGCCCGCGTCGCGCAGCACGTCCGCAACACCGGTGCGGACATGGGCGACGATGCGCTCGACGTCGTAACCGTGCTGGGCCAGCAGCCGTTCGGTGCGGGCCAGTTCGGTGAGGGAGAGGTCGAACAGCTCGACGCGGACCCGCGTCTCGCCGATGTCGATGCCGACGAGGAGGCCGCCGTCCGGGGCGACCCGCAACAGCGTACGGGGGCGGCCGCCGTCGGAGTCGACGACGCCGGCCTCCTCCAGCAGGCCCTCGGCGGACAGCTCCGCGACGACGTTGCTGATGGAGCCTGAACTCAGGCCCGTGACCGGCCCGAGCTCCTGACGGCTCAGCGGGCCGTCGAAATACAACCGTTGCAATACCCGCGCCCGGTTGCCCCGCCGCAGGTCACGCACGGTTCGTCTGTTGCGCTCGGCCATGGTGCTCCTTCCCGTCCAGGAACATACCCCGGCCCAAGGCCTTGACGCGACCTTCTCTCACCTCTTAAATCACGGCATAAATTAAGTCATGGAGGCCGTTCGGTTCCCGAACGCAGCCACCCCCGGAAAGGGGCCACCTCTCATGCGTCATCTCAGAGCCGCAAGCGCCGTCACCCTCGCCCTCTCCATCGCCGTGGCCGCCACCGGCTGCGGTGGGGGGACCACGTCGGGCGGCAGCAACGAGTCGCCGAAGACCCTCACCTACTGGGCGTCCAACCAGGGCCCCAGCATCGAGGCCGACAAGAAGATCCTGACTCCCGAGCTGAAGAAGTTCGAGAAGGAGACCGGGATCAAGGTGAAGCTGGAGGTCGTGCCGTGGGCCGACCTGCTGAATCGGATCCTCGCCGCCACCACCTCCGGTCAGGGCCCGGACGTGCTGAACATCGGCAACACCTGGTCGGCCTCGCTCCAGGCGACCGGCGCGCTCCTGCCGTGGGACGACAAGAACTTCGAGGCGATCGGCGGCCGGGACCGCTTCGTCGACTCGGCGGTCGCCTCGGCCGGCAAGGAGGGCGAACCGCCCGCCGCGGTGCCGCTGTACTCGCTGGCGTACGCCCTCTACTACAACAAGAAGATGTTCGCCGAGGCGGGCGTCGAGAAGCCGCCGGCCACCTGGGACGAGCTGGTCGAGACCGGCAAGAAGATATCCAAGGACGGCAAGTGGGGTCTTGGCGCCGAGGGCGGCAACCTCTCCAACAACATCCACCAGACCTTCGTCCTGGGCCAGCAGCACGGCGCCGACTTCTTCGACCAGGACGGCAAGGCGACCTTCACCTCCGACGGTGCGGTCGCGGCGGTGAAGCAGTACATCGACTTCATGGCCAAGGACAAGATCATCGCTCCGGGCAACGCCGAGTACGCCCAGAACCAGTCGCTCACCGACTTCGCCAAGGGGAAGACGGCGATGGTGCTGTGGCAGGCGGCCGCCTCCACCTTCGCCGCCCAGGGCATGAAGCCGGAGGACTGGGGCGCGGCCCCGGTGCCGGTCCCCTCGGGCGCCCCGGGCACCGGCAAGCAGGTCAACTCCATGGTCGCGGGCATCAACATGGCGGTGTTCAAGAACACCAAGAACATCGACGGCGCGAAGAAGTTCGTGAAGTTCATGACGAGCGACGCCGAGCAGAAACTGCTCAACAAGACCTACGGCTCCATCCCGCCGGTCAAGGCCGCCCAGGCCGACGCCGCGTTCGGGGCCCCCGACCTCAAGGTCCTGCGCGACACCCTCGCCACCAGCGCAGCCCCGCTCCCCCAGGTCCCCAACGAGTCGCAGTTCGAGACTGCTGTCGGCACGGCGGTCAAGGAGCTGTGGGCGGACGCGGCGGCCGGACGCTCCGTGACCGAGGAATCCGTCAAGGCGCGCCTGGAAAAGGCCCAGCAGACGATGCAGCAGTGAGGCCCTGATCCATGACCGCCACCGTCACCACGGACCCCGAGGTCGACAAGTCGACCAGCAGGGGGACGAGCCGGGGCACCGGGGGTGCGCGCAGGAGACTGCCGCGCATCCCCGACCGGATCCGCCAAGGCGGACTGCCCTATCTCCTGCTTCTGCCCGCCGTCCTGCTGGAACTCCTCATCCACATCATCCCGATGGTCATCGGGATCGTGATGAGCTTCCGGCAGCTCACACAGTTCTTCATCAACAACTGGGGCGCCGCGCCCTGGTCCGGCCTCGACAACTACAGGATCGCCGTCGACATCGACGCGCCGATCGGTGAGGCCCTGCTCCACTCGTTCTTCGTCACCTGCGTCTTCACGTTCTTCTCCGTCGGCCTGGCCTGGCTGTTCGGCACGGCCGCCGCGATCCTGCTCCAGGAGAGCTTCCGGGGCCGGGGCGTCCTGCGGACGATCTTCCTGGTGCCGTACGCCCTGCCGGTCTACGCGGCCGTCATCACCTGGGCGTTCATGTTCCAGCGGGACAACGGGCTGATCAACCACGTCCTGCACGACCAGCTCGGCATCACGGACGAGCCGTCGTTCTGGCTGATCGGCGACAACAGCATCTACGCGCTGATCATCGTCTCGGTGTGGAAGGGCTGGCCGTTCGCCTTCCTCATGCTGATGGCCGGACTCCAGAACATCCCGCGCGAGCTGTACGAGGCCGCCTCGATCGACGGCGCGGGCATCTGGCAGCAGATCCGCCGGATCACGCTGCCCTCGCTGCGCCCGGTCAACCAGGTGCTGGTCCTGGTGCTCTTCCTCTGGACGTTCAACGACTTCAACACGCCGTTCGTCCTGTTCGGGAAATCGGCGCCGGAGAACGCGGACCTGATCTCGGTCCACATCTACCAGTCGTCGTTCGTCACCTGGAACTTCGGCACCGGGTCCGCGATGTCGGTCCTGCTGCTGCTCTTCCTGCTGACCGTGACGGCCGTCTATCTGTTCTTCACCTCGCGCGGAAGGAAGGGCTCCGATGTCTAGCCTCACGCGGCCGACCCGCTCCGCCCGGTCGCGGGCCCGCTCGCCGATGGCAGCCCCGCAGTCCTTCCTCTGGACCCGCCGCATCGTCCTGACGCTGCTCGCCGGCTTCGTCCTGCTGCCGGTCTACGTCATGGTCAGCAGCTCGCTGAAGCCGCTCCAGGACGTGTCGGGGAAGTTCCAGTGGCTCCCGTCGACGCTGACGATCCAGCCGTACTTCGACATCTGGGAGACCGTCCCGCTCGCCAAGTACTTCGTCAACTCGCTGATCGTGGCGGGCTCGGCGACGGTGCTCTCGGTGACGATCGCGGTGTTCTCGGCGTACGCGGTGAGCCGATACCGGTTCCGGGGGAAGCGGGTCTTCACCGTCACGGTGCTGTCCACGCAGATGTTCCCGGGGATTCTGTTCCTGCTGCCGCTGTTCCTCATCTTCGTCAACGTCGGCAACAGCACCGGCGTCGCGCTGTACGGCTCGCGCGGCGGGCTCATCCTCACGTACCTCACGTTCTCGCTGCCGTTCTCCATCTGGATGCTGATCGGCTACTTCGACTCCATCCCCCGGGATCTGGATGAAGCGGCCCTGGTCGACGGCTGCGGGCCGGTCCGCGCCCTCTTCCAGGTCGTCGTGCCGGCCGCCGTCCCCGGCATCGTCGCCGTGTCCGTCTACTCCTTCATGACGGCCTGGGGCGAAGTGCTCTTCGCCTCCGTCATGACGAACGACGCCACCCGGACCCTCTCCATCGGCCTCCAGGGCTACGCCACGCAGAACGACGTCTACTGGAACCAGGTCATGGCCGCGTCCCTCGTCGTCAGCGTCCCGATCGTCGTCGGGTTCCTGCTCCTCCAGCGCTATCTCGTCGCCGGTCTGACGGCGGGAGCCGTCAAGTGACCTCCACAGAAAGGCAGTACGTGTCCGACCTCACCACCCTCCCGGCGGACTTCACCTGGGGTGTCGCCACCGCCGCGTACCAGATCGAGGGAGCAGTGACCGAGGACGGCCGCTCCCCCTCCATCTGGGACACGTTCTCGCACATCCCGGGCAAGGTCGACGGCGGCGACACGGGTGACATCGCCTGCGATCACTATCACCGGGTGCCCGAGGACATCGGCCTGATCAAGCAGCTCGGCGCGGACGCGTACCGCTTCTCCGTCGCCTGGCCGCGTGTCGTGCCCGGCGGCGACGGGCCGGTCAACAAGGCGGGCCTGGACTTCTACGACCGGCTCGTGGACGGTCTGCTGGAGGCCGGGGTCACCCCGTTCGCCACGCTCTACCACTGGGACCTGCCGCAGGTGCTCCAGGACCGGGGCGGCTGGACGGTACGGGAGACCTCGGAGCACTTCGCGGCGTACGCCTCCCATGTGGTGGAGCGCCTGGGCGACCGGGTCAAGGACTGGGCGACGCTCAACGAGCCGCTCTGCTCGGCGTGGATCGGGCACCTGGAGGGCCGGATGGCCCCGGGCCTCACGGACCTCACCGCCGCCGTGCGTGCCTCGTACCACCTGCACCTGGGCCACGGCCTGGCCGTGCAGGCGATCCGGGCCGCCTCCTCGGACGCCCGGGTCGGCATCGTCAACAACCTCAGCCCGATCGAGCCGGCGAGCGCGAGCGAGGCCGACCTCGCCGCCGCCCGCCGCGCCGACGGCCACATCAACCGCTGGTGGCTGGACCCGATCCTGGGGCGTGGCTACCCGCAGGACATGGTGGAGGAGTACGGCGCCGAACTCCCGGTCCGGGAAGGCGACCTGGAGACGATCGCCGCACCGCTGGACTGGCTGGGGCTGAACTACTACTTCCGCCAGATCGTCACTACCGACCCGGACGGCACCGCGCCCCGGGCCAAGCAGGTCTCCGTCCCCGGCGCCCGGCTCACCCACATGGACTGGGAGGTCCACGCGGAGGGCCTGGAACAGCTGTTGCTGCGCCTGACCGAGGAGTACGGCGTCCAGCGCATCTACGTCACCGAGAACGGTTCGGCGTACGAGGACGTCGTCGCGGCGGACGGTTCGGTGCACGACCCGGAGCGGGTCCGCTATCTGGAGGAACACCTCGCCGCCTGCGCCCGCGCGGTGGGCAAGGGCGCCCCGCTGGCCGGGTACTTCGCCTGGTCGCTGCTGGACAACTTCGAGTGGGCGTACGGCTACGACAAGCGGTTCGGACTGGTCCACGTGGACTACGCGACCCAGCGCCGTACGGTCAAGAGCAGCGGCCTCCGGTACGCGGAGCTGGTCCGGGAGCACGCGGCACGGCGGGGTGGCCGGGCGGCCGCCTGACCTCTCTTCTCCCCTGTTCC
>NZ_JBHXJG010000316.1:0-7040 GCF_042723425.1 Streptomyces sp. NPDC058375
CCACGTTGGAGCGAACCATGAGCGACATCAACAAGCCCACGATCAAGCCGAAGCCTCTGGACGACCACATGTCCGGCGGAGACAAGGGCGTCGTCAGGCCTCAGGACGACCACATGTCCGGTGCCGACAAGAACGTCGCAAAGCCCCAGGACGACCACGTGTCGGGGGAGCAGCCCTAGCCCTGGGGTGACATGAAACTGCCGCGGCGACGCCGAGGGGGAGCCGCCGCGGTCGCGGTACGGGGGAATGTGTGAGGGGCCCGAGACGGGGGAAACGCTCGGGCCCCTCACACGCGTCCGGGCGACACCAGCCTTATAGCATAGGAAATGCTATAGTGGGCCCATGGCTGAAGCCCTCGACTTCCCCCCCGGAGACGGCCCCAGCAGTGGCATCTCCGTCTCCCTCACCGCCGGCACCCTGCACGCGATTCGCGAACGGGTCGGCAAGCGCGGCGTCTCCGCCTACCTCGAAATGGCCGCACAACGACAGATCGAGCGGGACGGCCTGGATGAGCTCCTCGCCGACTTCGAGGCGACCAACGGACCCGCCGACCCCGGCGCCGTGGCCGACAAGCGCGCCAAGCTGACGAGCAACCCGCCCGAAGCCGGAGCAGCCGCGTGAGCGGTGCGCTGGTCCTCGACAGCGAAGGGCTCGCGCAGGCGGTCCAGCGGAACCGAGAGGTTCAGGAATGGCTGGAGGCAGCCCGCGACGCCGATATCCCGGTCATCACCTCGGCAGTGGTCCTGGTCGAGGTCATTCACCCACGGATCAATTCCGCCGCACTCTCCTGGACGCTGTCACGCCTACGCGTCGAACCGGTCAGTCAGACCCTCGCGCACACCGCCGCGTCACTGCTTCGAAACGCCGGGCTGCACGGCCACAAATACGCGATCGACGCATTGCTCTGCGCAACCGCTCTGGCACACCCTGGCCGGGTGGCCATCCTGACGTCCGACGTGGAGGACATCGGACTCCTCACGGCCGACCACCCTCGCGTGACAGCAGAAAAGATCTGAGGCCCCCGGCCCTCCCGGCCGGGCCACTCACTCCCGACCCGGACCTCCGACAGGTGCAGTTCCGCCAGAGATAGCCGCCTGATCGCCACACCTACAGGCCCCGCTCCTCGAACCACCGCTCGATGTCGCGCAGCTCGGCGGCGGACGCGGCCTGCTCCTCCTCGGTGAGCGGGCCGTACTCCTTCTGCATCCATGCCACCAGCTCCCCCAGCCGGTCCTGCTCGCGTCGGCGCTCGACGACCCGAGTGACGTACGCGCTCAACCCTCCGGGGCCGACCTCGGCCAGGATCTCCTCCGCCAGCTCCTCCGGCAGGGTGACGGTGTACTTCTTGGTTGCCATACGCACGACCATGCCGCCGGAAACTCGCCGGCCCCACTCATTTCCTCCCATCCGGTGATCCCCGCAGCTCCCCCTTCACCACCTTGCCGCTCGCATTGCGCGGGAGTTCCGGGACGAACTCCACCGTCCTCAGGACCTTGAAGTTCGCCATCTCGCGGCGGGACCAGGCGATCAGGTCGTCCGCGGTGAGCGTCGCGCCCCGGCGGCGGACCGCGTACGCCTTGCCGACCTCGCCCAACCTGGGGTCCGGGACGCCGATGACCGCCACGTCGGCCACGTCCGGGTGAAGGCCAAGGAGCTGCTCTATCTCGGCCGGGTACGCGTTGAAGCCACCCACGATGAACATGTCCTTGATCCGGTCCGTGATCCTGAGGTTGCCCGCCGCGTCCAGGACGCCTACGTCGCCGGTGCGGAGCCAGCCGTCCTCGGTCATCGTGGCGGCCGTCGTGTCCGGGTCCTCGTAGTAGCCGGACACCACGTGGAAGCCGCGGACCTGGACCTCGCCCGGAGTGCCCGGTTCCGCCAGGACGCGAATCTCGGTGCCGGGGATCGCGCGGCCCGACGTCGTGGCCACCACCTCCGGCGCGTCGCCCCGGCGGCACATCGTGACGATGCCGCTCGCCTCGGAGAGGCCGTACGCCGTGAGGACCGTCGCGATGTGCAGTTCGTTGCGCAGGCGTTCCACCAGCTGGAGGGGGACCACCGCCGCGCCCGTCACCACCAGGCGCAGGGCCGACAGGTCGTGCGCCTCGCGTGCCGGGTGGTCCAGGAGGGACTGGTGGAGGGTCGGCGGACCGGGGAGGACGGAGATGCGTTCCGCCGCGATGTTCGCCAGCACCGTGTCCACGTTGAACACCGGCTGCGGCACCATCGTCGCGCCCCGCATCAGGCAGGCGATGATCCCCGCCTTGTAGCCGAAGGTGTGGAAGAACGGGTTCACGATCAGGTAGCGGTCGCCCTCGCGCAGGCCCGCCAGGTCGCTCCAGATCTCGTACGCGCGCAGCGTCTGCGCGTGCGTGATCACCGCACCCTTGGGGGCACCCGTCGTGCCCGAGGTGTAGATGATGTCGGAGGGGGCCGAAGGGGCGATCGCCGCCGCCCGGTCCCGTACCGCCGAGCGCCCCACCCCCTCCCCCGCCGCCAGGAAATCCGGCCAGCTCGTGTAGTCCTCCGGGGCCGTGTCCGCCAGCACCACCACCCGCTCCAGGTCCGGCAGTTTCACCTCCGCCCGGCGCAACGACGCCACGTACGACGCGCCCAGGAACGTGCCCGTCACGAACAGCAGCCTCGCCCGGCTGCGCCGCAGGATGTACGCCGCCTCCGTGCCCTTGAAGCGGGTGTTCAGCCGGACCAGCACCGCGCCCGCACTCACCGCCCCGAGCGCCAAGACGATCCACTCCGTCGTGTTCGGGGCCCAGATCGCCACCCGGTCCCCCGGCTCGACCCCGGCGGCCATGCACGCGGCCGCCGCGCGCTCCACGCGGTCGCCGAGCTCGGCGTACGAGAGGCGGGTGCGGCCGTCGGCCACCGCCTCGGCCGGGCCGTAGCGCTCCGCCGCCGCCCGTACCAGCCCTGGGATGCTGCCCCACTCCTCGTCGCCCCGCATCACGCGCCCGCCTTCCGCCGCCGCACTAGCTGACTATCCGTCAGGTTAGCGGTAGCCTCTGCCGCTGTCAGCAGGCGCGACAGTGCGGGAGGTCAGCGGATGGCGACGCTCAAGGACGCGACGGCGATAGCCGGGATAGGACAGACGGCCTTCGCGAGACGGCTCCCGGAGTCCGAGAAGACCCTCGCCTGCCGGGCGATCCTGGCCGCCCTCGACGACGCGGGCATCGCGCCCTCGGAGGTCGACGGCTTCGCCTCGTACACCATGGAGGAGACCGACGAGGTCGAGGTCGCCAAGGCGATCGGGGCCGGGGACGTCACCTTCTTCAGCAAGGTCGGGTACGGAGGCGGTGGCTCCTGCGCCACCCTCGGCCATCTCGCCGCCGCCGTCGCCACCGGGCAGGCGAGCGTCGGGGTCGCCTGGCGGTCGCGGAAACGCGGGTCGGGCCCCCGGCCGTGGAAGAACACCGCCGTCCAACTCCCCACCCCCGCACAGTGGACCCGGCCCTACGGCCTGCTGCGGCCCGCCGACGAGATCGGCATGCTCGCCCGGCGATACATGCACGAGTACGGGACCACCCGCGACCATCTCTTCAACGTCGCCCTCGCCTGCCGCAACCGGGCCAACCAGAACCCGGCCGCGATCATGTACGACCGGCCGCTGACCCGCGAGATGTACATGACCTCCCGCTGGATCAGCGAACCCCTCTGCCTCTTCGACAACTGCCTGGAGACCGACGGGGCGTTGGCCTGCGTCATCGTCTCCGCCGAGCGCGCCCGCGACTGCCGGCAGAAGCCCGTCTACCTCCACTCCGTCGCCCAGGGGCTGCCCGCCCAGCACCACGGAATGGTCAACTACTGGAACGACGACCCACTCACCGGGCCCGCCTGGACAGCCGCCCGACAGCTGTGGAAACAGGCCGACTTCGGACCCGAGTACGTCCATGTGGCCCAGATTTACGACGCGTTCACCCCGCTCGTCCCCCTCTCCCTGGAGGGCTACGGCTTCTGCGCGCGCGGCGAGGGCGGTGCGTTCACCGAGGGCGGGGCGCTGGAGAGCGGCGGGCGGCTGCCCATCAACACCGGCGGCGGCGGGCTCAGCGAGGCGTACGTCCACGGGTTCAACCTCATCACCGAGGGCGTGAAGCAACTGCGCGGCACCTCCACCGCCCAGGTGCCGGACACCGCCACCTGCCTGGTCACCGCCGGTGAGGGTGTGCCGACATCCGCTGTTCTGCTGAGGAGTTGAGGCGATCCCATGAGCATGTCCGATGCCCTGTTGCTGCCCGTCGTCGACGAGGACGGCGCGCCCTTCTGGGAGTACTCCGCCCGCGGCGAACTGCGCGTCCAGGCCTGCGCCTCCCCCGCCTGCGGCGAGCTCCGCTTCCCGCCCCGGCCCTGCTGCCCGCACCGCGGGTCGTTCGCCAGTGAGTGGCGGCTGATGAGCGGGCGCGGGCGGCTCTGGTCGTACGTCGTCCCGCACCCGCCGCTCCTCCCGGCGTACGCCGAACAGGCTCCGTACAACGCGGTGTTGGTGGAGCTTGCGGACGCCCCGCGCATTCGACTGGCCGGAAACGTCGTCGCCTCCCCCGACGCGCCGCTGAACTCCGTCGACCCGGCGCGGCTGCGGATCGGGGCTCCGGTGCGGGCCGCGTTCTGCCCGGCGGGGCCGAGCGGCTCCATCACCCTCCGCTGGCTCCTGGAGCGGTGAGCGATGGCCCTGCGCATCGAGCGGGACAAGCACACCGGGGTCGCGCTCGTCACCCTGGACCGGCCGGCGAAGCTCAACGCGATCGACCTGGAGACGGCCGGGGAACTCGCCTCGCTGTGGCAAGAGTTGCGGTACGACGAGAGCGTCCGGGCCGCCGTCCTCACCGGGGCCGGGACGCGTGCCTTCTGTACGGGGATCGACCGGGGGGTCGAGGTCCCGCAGCCTCCCTCCCCGTACGCCGTCGACGACCCGCTCCTGCGCATCGGGCCCAAGGCGAACGACCTGTGGAAGCCCGTGGTCGCGGCGGTCGAGGGGACGGCCTGCGGCGGGGCGTTCTACCTGCTGGGCGAGGCGGAGTTCGTCGTCGCGTCCCGGGAGGCGACGTTCTTCGACCCGCACACGACGTACGGGATGGTCTCGGCGTACGAGGCGATCACGATGGCCCAGCGGATGCCGTACGGCGAGGTCGCCCGGATGTCCCTGATGGGCACCGCGGAACGGGTGAGCGCCGAGCGGGCGCACGCGGTCGGGCTGGTCAGCGAGGTGACGGAGCCGGGTGGCGCGGTGGCGGCGGCCATGCGGGCGGCGGCGGTGATCGCCGGGTACCCGACGGAGGCGGTGCAGGGTACGGTCCGGGCGGTGTGGGCGGCGAAGGAGGCGGCCAGGACCCAGGCGATGGCCCAGGCCCCGGCGCTGATCGCCCTGGGCAACCTGCCCCCGGGACGGCAGGCGGAGCTGTTCGCGGCGCGGGGCGGGGGCGGGGAGCCTCGGGTGCGTTGAGCAGGTGTGCCCTGCGGTCAGACGACCTTGGCGGTCACTTCGCAGCGCTTGACCCGGGACACCTTGCCGGGGCTCTCCATCCGCACGGTGAGCGTGCGGAAATCGCCGCTGTCGAGGGTCGTGGTGGCCTCGGCCGTGTCCACGGTGTTGCCGCGGGCGTCGACGAACCGCACGTCGATCTCGTAGTCCTGCGTGTACCGGTCGTTCGCCTGGACCTCGATCAGCGACGAGGTGACCGCCTTGCGCTTGCCCTTGCGCGGTGCGGCACAGCGGATGACCCGGATGTCGAGGGCTTCGTCGGACGCGGTGGGCGTCGGGGTCGAGGAGGAGCCGGACGAGCCGGAGGACGAGGAGCTGTCGTCGTAGTCGTCGTAGTCCGTGTCGCGGTAGCCGTTGTTGCTCTTCTTCGAGCTGGAGCAGCCACCGCCGCCCGAGCTGCTGCTCTTTCCGCTCTTGCTCTTGCCGCCGCTGGTGGAGGTGGTGGTGAATCCGGTGAGCGCGAGCACCACCACGACCAGGACCGCCGCGAGTTTCATCTGTCGCCGCATCATGGATGCAGCCCCCCTTGAGTTTCGTTGCCGTATGTCGAGCCCGATGGTGTGCTGTGTGACCCTCAGCATGCCGTGCGGGACTCCCTGTTCAGGTCATGACCCTGTCACGGTCCGGTCATGGTCTGCGTGGCGGGGGTGATCGTCCCGGCGTAGCGTCGGTGACGGGGGCCGTTCACGTACGCCCCTGGAGGCCTGACGATGATCCGCAACATCCTCGGCTCCGTCGTCGCCCTGGCCGGTGCCGCCTCCGCCGTGCTGAGCCCGTTCCGCGACTGGTACGGCGGGCGGGCCGGGTGGGACTACCGGGTGCGGGACCTCTTCGAGGGGATCACCCCCGTGGAGTCGGGGGTGCTGGTCTCGATCCTGCTGCCGTTCCTGGCGGCGGCGCTGCTCGTGAGCTTGGGTGTGGTGCTCCGGTCGCGGCTCGTGGTCGCTCTCGCGGGCGTGGTGGTGCTGGGCTTCACGATCCTGTGGATGGTCCGCCAGGGGCAGGCGGCGGGGGAGCTGGCGGCGGGCGGGGACGGGGCGGGGTTGCAGGTGGGGGTGGTGAACGCGGTGGCGGGTGGAGTGCTGATGCTGATCGGGGCATTGCTGATGAGCGGGCGGCGGGGCCGGCGGGAGCGGAGGCCGGTGCGGGAGCGGGAGCGGGAGCCGGTGGAGCCGTTTGCCGTGCCGGCGGCGGATCAGGTGGATACGTGGCCGCCTACGCAGGAGCCGGGGATGTCGGTGCAGACGTCGCCGTGGCCGGAGCCGGAGGTGGAGCCGTACACGGGGCCCGATTCCCGTGATCCCCGTACGCGGTCGTATCCGCAGGCCGCCCCGCACCCGGAGGACGACCCCCGGGATCCGGTACACCCGCCGCACCGGCCGCCGCAGGGTTGACGCCCGCCCCCGTCAAGGGTTCCGTCCTCAATCGCCGGACGGGCTGGAGTCACGCAGCCTCGCCGCCCTCCCGAGCAAGGGTTCCGTCCTCAATCGCCGGACGGGCTGGGTGATCGCCGGTCGGGCTCGATCGAGCCCGTCCGGCGATTGAGGAC
>NZ_JBHXJG010000317.1:0-7004 GCF_042723425.1 Streptomyces sp. NPDC058375
CCGTCCAGGGGCCGCCGCGCCACGGCGGCCGGGTTCAGAACCCGGCGATCGGGTTCTTCAGGCGTCCCACCAACTGCAAGGCGCCCGCAGGGTCGTTGAGGTCGACCATCTGCTGGTTGTTGCGCAGCTGGAGGCGGTTGAGACAGGAGAGCGCGAACTCCGGCTCGAAGAGGTCGTACTGCTGGAACTTCTCCGCGAGATACGGCACCGACTCCTGGTAGTCGCGCGCACAGGCGGCGACCGTCCGCCAGAAGGTGTCCTCGTCGAGGATGCCCTCGGTGGCCAGGCCCGCGCCCAGGAAGCGGAAGAAGCAGTCGAAGACGTCGGTGAAGACCGACAGCAGCTTCATGTCCTCGGGTACCTCGGCCCGGATCCGCTCGACCTGCGGCGGCAGTACCGCGTCCGGGTCCATCACCGCGATCTCCTCGGCGATGTCCTTGAAGACCGTGCGGGTGACGACCCCGTCCTCCACGACCAGGATCACGTTCTCGCCGTGCGGCATGTAGACCAGGTCGTAGGCGTAGAAGCTGTGCAGCACCGGCACCAGATAGGCGTCCAGGTAGTGCCGCAGCCACACCTGCGGATCCAGGCCCGACTCGGCGATCAGCACCCCGGCCACCGAGGCGCCCTCGTGGTCGGTGTGGAGCAGCGAGGCCATCGTCGCGACCCGCTCGCCCGGCTGGAGCCCCGGCACCGGGCTCTCGCGCCACAGGGCGGCCAGCATTTTCCGGTACGGGGAGCCCTTGGCGGTGGCCGCCTCGTAGGACCGGTGGTGGTAGCCGATCGCGGCCCGCTCCCGGATGATCGAGAACCGGGCCCCGCGCAGCAGGTCGTCGCGCTCGATCAGACCGGCCAGCCAGTCGTTGATCGCGGGCGTGGCCTCCATGTACGCGGCCGAAAGCCCGCGCATGAAGCCCATGTTGAGGACCGAGAGCGCCGTTTTGACGTAGTGCTTCTCGGGGTGGTCGGTGTTGAAGAAGGTGCGGATCGACTGCTGGGCGAGGTAGCCGTCCTCGCCCTCCCCGAGCACCACCAGGTGGCGTTCGGCCAGCTCTCCGGCGAAGGTCACCGCCAGCTTGTTCCACCATTGCCAGGGGTGGACGGGCAGCAGGAAGTAGTCGTCCGGGTCGAGGCCGAGCCCGCGCAGCGCGCCGGCGAACCGCTCCCGGGTCGCCTCGCTCAGCTCGTCCTTGACCAGCGCGTCGTAGTCGAGCCCTGCGCCCGCGGTGAAGGTGGCCCGCTCCCGGCGGGCGGCCAGCCAGACGAGCCGGATCGCGGAAGCCGCCTCGGGGGCGTACGCCCGGTACTCGTCCGCGCCGAAGCCGAGCCGCCCGTTGTTGGCGACGAAGCAGGGGTGGCCCTCGGTCATCCCGGTCTCGACGGCCTGGAAACCGGCGGCGACGAGCTGGCCGGAGGTGGCCGGTTCCTTGGTCAGTTTGTAGGCGGTTCCGGCCAGGGTGGAGGAGACCTCCTCCAGATAGACCGGCAGGACCTCCTCGGAGATCCCGAGGGTGTGCCGCAGCTCGATGAAGAACTCCAGCGTGTCCAGCGGGAGTTCGGAGCCGTGCCGGTGCCGCGTGATGGTCTCCGCCTCGACCTGCCAGTGGTCCAGGGCGAAGACGCGGGCGGTGAAACGGTACTCGGTGGAGGCGTCGTCGCTACGGACGGTGTAGCGGTCGTCGCCGAGCGGCGTGGGGCTCAGCAGCCGCTCGTGGCTGAATTCCGCCAGTGCTTTGCGGACGAGCAGTCGGTTTGCGGTGGCCCAGCGCCCCGGGGAGAGGTGGGCGACGCTGTCGGTGAGAGCGGTCGTCATCGGTCGTTTCCTCCGGTTGCTGCTTCGAACTGCTCACGGGTGCAGGCGCTGAGCAGTGCGTCCTTCTCCGGTTTGGCGATCTCGCGGAGCACCTCGAAACCGACGGCCTTGTTGAGGGCCTGGACGGCGCTGTTGGTCACGTCGGGCTCGACGACGACCCGGCGCACCGACGGGTCGGCGAACAGGAAATCCATCACGGCGGTGATCACGGCCCGGGTGAAGCCGTGCACCGGGGTGTCGGTGGGGGCGACCAGGAAGTGCATCCCGACATCGCCGGGCTCCGCCTCGTACAGCCCTTTCAGCTCGACCTCGGTGGGGTCGTACCGCTCGATCAGGAAGGCGGCCTCGCCGTCGTGCAGCCCGATGAACGCCTCGTGGTGCGGGTGGGCGGCGATGGACCGGTACTCCTGCTCCACGTCGGCGAGTGAGGCGTCGCCCATCAGCCAGAACGCGGCCTTGGGGTGGGTCACCCAGCCGTGCACCAGTGCGGCGTCGGCGGCGGGGTCCAGCGGTCGGACGCCGAACGTGCCGAGGGGGCCGGGGCGGTGTTTGTCGGGGTGGTTCATACGGCGAACTCCTGGAAGGCGATGGACTTCTCGACCGGGTAGACCTCACGGCCGAGCAGCTCGCCGATGATGTACGCGTTGCGGTAGGCGCCCATGCCGAGGTCGGGCGAGGTGATCGAGTGGGTGTGCACGGAGGCGTTCTGGAGGAAGACCCCGCGCCCGGTGGTGTCGATGCTGTAGTTGCGGGCCACGTCGAAGCGGCCCCGGCTGTCGTGGCGCAGCCGCCCGGCTATGGGTGCGAGGAAGGCGGGAGCCTCGTACCGGTAGCCGGTGGCGAGGATCAGGCCCTCGCTGGTGAGCTCGTAGTCCTTGCCCTGCTCCTCCTGGCGCAGCCCCAGGCTGTACGCGCCGCCCTCCTCGTCGTAACGAGCGCTGACGAGAGCGGAGTTGGTCAGCAGCCGGGTGGGCGCGGGACCGGACAGGTTCTTCTGGTAGAGCAGGTCGAAGATGGCGTCGATCAGCTCCCCGTCGATGCCCTTGAACAGCCCCTTCTGCCCGGTCTCCAGCCGGTAGCGGGTCTCCTCGGGCAGTGCGTGGAAGTAGTCGATGTACTCCGGGGAGGTCATCTCCAGCGTCAGCTTGGTGTACTCCAGCGGGAAGAACCGCGGGGAGCGGGTGACCCAGTTGAGCCGGTAGCCGTACGTGTCGATCTCGGCGAGCAGGTCGTAGTAGATCTCCGCCGCGCTCTGCCCGCTGCCGACCAGGGTGATCGACTTCTTCTTCTGGAGTTCGGCTTTCCCTTCCAGATAGCGCGAGTTGTGGATGAAGTCCCCGCCGAGCCCCTGGCAGGCGTCGGGGATGTGCGGCGGCGTTCCGGTGCCGAGGACGAGACGCCGGGAGCGGAACAGCTCACCGGACACGGTGCGCACGGTGTAGAGCTCGCTGCCCTCGTCGTACGTCACCGTCTCGACGGTCTCGTTGAACCGGATGCTGCTCAGTTTCCCGGCGGCCCAGCGGCAGTAGTCGTTGTACTCGGTCCGCAGCGGGTAGAAGTTCTCCCGGATGTAGAACGAGTAGAGCCTGCCGCGTTCCTTGAGGTAGTTGAGGAAGGAGTACGGCGAGGTCGGGTCGGCCATGGTGACCAGGTCCGACATGAACGGCGTCTGGAGATGGGCTCCTTCGAGGAACATCCCGGCGTGCCACTCGAAGTCCGGCTTGGACTCCAGGAAGACGCCGTCCAGTTCGTCTATCGGCTCGGTGAGGCAGGCGAGGCCGAGGTTGAACGGGCCGAGGCCGATCCCGATGAAGTCGTGGGGGTCAGGAAGCGCGGTCAAGGGAGTCTCCCAGGTACTTCTCGGCGTGGCCGGAGATCAGATCGAGGACCGTGGCGATGTCGTGCGCGGTCGTTTCGGGGTTGAGCAGGGTGAACTTCAGGTACTGGCGGTCGCCCACCTTGGTGCCCGCGACGATCGCCTCGCCGGAGGCGAACAGCGCCTTGCGGGCGTAGAGGTTGGCCCGGTCGATGTCGTCCGGGGAAGTGACGCCGGAGGGGACGTAGCGGAAGACGAGCGTGGAGAGCTGCGGCTCGACGACCACGTCGAAGCGCGGGTCGGCGGCGAGCAGCTGCCAGCCCTCGGCGGCCAGGTCGCAGACCTCGTCGAACAGCTCGCCGATGCCGTCGGCGCCCATGACGCGCAGCGTCATCCACAGCTTGAGCGCGTCGAACCGGCGGGTCGTCTGGAGGGACTTGTCGACCTGGTTGGGTATCCGCTCCTCGGCCATCCGGCGCGGGTTCAGATACTCCGCGTGGTACGTGGCGTGGCGCAGGGTCGCCCGGTCGCGGACCAGCACCGCCGACGAACTCACCGGCTGGAAGAAGGACTTGTGGTAGTCCACGGTCACCGAGTCGGCGTGGGCGATGCCTTGGAGCAGCCCGCCCCGCTCGCGGGAGGCGAGCAGCCCGCAGCCGTACGCGGCGTCCACGTGCATCCAGGTGGCGAACTGCTCGCAGAACGCGGCGATCTCGGGCAGCGGGTCGATGGACCCGAAGTCCGTGGTGCCGGCGGTGGCGACGACGGCCATCGGGACGGAGCCCTCGGCGACGCACTGTTCCAGCGCACGGGCCAGGGCCACGGTCTGCATGCGCTTGTCGCGGTCCACGGGGACGGAGACGACGGCGTCCGGGCCGAGGCCGAGCAGTTTGGCGGACTTCTGCACGCTGAAGTGGCTGCACTCGGAGGTGAAGATCCGCAGCCGGGTGAAGTGCTCCGGCCGGATCTTCGCCTCCTCCCGCGCCAGCAGCAGGGCCTGGAGGTTGGACTGCGTACCGCCGCTGGTGAAGATCCCGTCGGCGGCCGGGCCGAGCCCGATCCGCTCGGTGGTCCAGTCGATCAGCCGGCGCTCGATGAGGGTGCCGCCCGCGCTCTGGTCCCAGGTGTCCAGGGAGGAGTTGATCGCGGAGAGCACGGCCTCGCCGAGCACGGCGGGTATGACGACCGGGCAGTTGAGGTGGCCCAGGTAGCGGGGGTGGTGGAAGTAGACGGCGTCGCGGAGGTAGACCTCGCCGAGCTCGTCGAGGGCGGCGGCGGCGTCGCCCAGCGGCCGGTCGAGGTCGATCGCGTCGACGACGGGGGAGAGCTCGTCGACACCGACCCCGCTGAAGGGTCGCTCGGTGGCGGCGAGCGTGGCCGCGACCCGTTCCACGCCTGCGAAGACGGTGCTCCGATAGTGCTCCGCAGTCGTGTTGTTGAGCAGGTGCGAACGCATGAAGGGGTCCTCCCGGGTGAGGGGAACTTCATCGCGGCCCTCCGGGCAGGAAGAGGGTGCGAGGGCGCGATGTCGAAGTAAGGGGAGCCTAACCTAACTCGAAGTCGGCCGTTCCTCCCACCCCCGGCGGGTGCACTGCTTGTCCGCTTTGCCGCCCCTATTTCCCGCCCCTGTTTCCTGCCTCTATCGCGTTCCGCTGCCGCCGGTCTGCTCCTCGCTGAGCCCGCGCCGCCAGTACGCGGCGGACGTCACCCGCTCGGGGGCGAACCCGCGCTCCCGGACGAGGTGGTGGTGCAGCGCCCGCACCCCGGACGCCTCGCCCGCGATCCACGCGTACGGTGTGCCCCCGGGCAGCTCGGCGGCGCGTACGGCCTCCACCCCGCAGGCCGCCCCCTCGCTCCGGACGAGCCAGCCGATGCGGGCCTTCGCCGCGGTGTTCAGGGCCTGCCGGTCCTCGGTGCGCGGGACCTCCAGCCAGACCCGGGCCGGCAGCCCGGCGGGCAGCCACTCCAGGATGGCGGCCGCGGCGGGCAGGGCGGTCTCGTCGGCCCGGATCAGCACCCAGCCGGTGTCGGCCGGCGGCCGGAACCGTACGGCGGTGTTGTCCGCCACGGTGGGGCCCAGCACCCTGAGCCGGTCGCCGGGAGCGGCCGCTCGTGCCCAGCGGGAGGCGGGGCCGCCGTTACGGTGCAGCACGAAGTCGAGGTCGACCTCGGTGGAGCCGTCGGGCCGCAGACGCTGCGCCCGTACGGCGTACGACCGCGTCACGGCCCGTTCGCCCTCGGGTCGCACCGGCCCCGTGCCGCCCCCGCCCGCTGGGACGACCGCTCGGCCCGCGCTCGGACCGCCGGGCAGGACGACCGACAGGCTCTGGTCGCGCCCCCCGCCGCGCAGACCGTCGGCCCCCGGGCCGCCGAGCGTGACCCGGAGGATGGACGGGCCCAGCCGCCTCATCCGCAGGACGATCAGATCGAAGGGCCGGAACGGGGCGACTTCGGGGGCGGCGGCAGTCGTCGACGTCAACGGGGGCTCCTCCGGGACGGGCCGGAGCGGCGGGCGGACGGGCCCGGCTCCCGGCTGGGGCAATCCGGAGGAAGGTTAGCCTACCCTTGCCTGTTGGGGAGGGTGCTGGCCGTCGCGCCTTCGCCCCCTCCCACCCCGAACTCCGCCCGGCACTCTTCGAGCCCCTCCACGGTCACCTCCACACTCCGGTGCGCCTCCCACCGGGCCCGGTCCAGGCGCAGCCGCCGCAGGGTGGTGGGAGCCCCGCGCACGACTCCCGTCTCCAGGCCGTCGTCCGTGTACCCGAGCCGCCGCGAGACCCCGAGCGAACGGGGGTTGTCGGTCATGGCGGCGGACACGGCGTACCGCGCGCCGAGCCCGGCGAACGCGAGGTGGAGGGCCGCGGCGCGCATCTCCGTACCGATGCCCTGCCCCTGGTACGGGAGCCCGAGCCATGACCCGGTCTCCGCCTGCCGCCGCACCCCGAAGTCCCGCCCCATCAGGTCCTGCCGCCCGACGACCTTCCCCTCGTGGAGGACGGCCAGGCTGAGCGTCCAGTCCCGTACGGACCAGCCGGCGACGGTCCCCAGCAGATGCTGGAACACCGCGCGCGCCACCTCTTCGGGCTTTCCGTCGGTCCACGCCACGCTGAACGGCATCCGGCCCGGATCGTGCAGCCCGTGGGCCGCCACCGAGGCCAGCTCGTCGAGGAGTTCCAGTCCGGGCAGGCGCAGTTCGAGGCGCGGGGTGCGGAGGCGAAGCCCGTAGAGGGGCCAGTGGCGGGGGTCCATGACGGGACTCTGCCGGACGGGGCGGACGGGTGTCGACCGGTATTCGGGGCGGTGCGAGGCGCGGCGGCGGGGGGCATGGGACCGGTGCGAGGCGCGGCGGCGGGGGGTACGGCCGCCGGGTGTCTC
>NZ_JBHXJG010000318.1:0-6919 GCF_042723425.1 Streptomyces sp. NPDC058375
TCGGTGGACCGGCTTTTTGCTGTGCTCAGCGGCCGGTCAGACGGACGGGCGGGTCAGCCAGCCGTGGTCGACCGGGCCGATGCCGCCGCCGAGCGGGAAGCCGGCCTCGATCGCGCCGGTGACGTACGTCTTCGCGCCCCGTACCGCCGTGGGCACGTCCTGACCCAGCGCGAGCCCGGAGGCGATGGCGGAGGCCAGGGTGCAGCCGGTGCCGTGGGTGTGGCGGTTGTCGTGCCGGGGGGCGCGCAGCCAGTGTTCCGCGCTCCCGTCGGTGAGCAGGTCCACCGCCTCGCCGGGCAGATGGCCGCCCTTGATCACGACCCAGCGCGGTCCGAAGCCGAGGATCTCCTCTGCGGCCCGGCGCATCCCGCTCTCGTCGGTGACCAGGACGCCGGTGAGCTGGGCCACTTCGTCGAGATTCGGGGTGGCGACCGTGGCGACGGGCAGCAGCTTCGTCCGTACGGAGTCGAGGGCCTCGGCGGCGAGCAGCGCGTCGCCGTGCTTGGAGACGCCTACCGGATCGACGACGACAGGGGCGTCGGCGGTGGCGAGGAGTTCGGCGACGGTCTCCACGAGGGCGGCCGAGGCGAGCATTCCGGTCTTCACGGCCTGGACGCCGATGTCGTCGACGACGCTGCGGTACTGGGCGCGCACAGCCTCCACCGGAAGCTCCCACGCGCCCTGGACGCCGAGGCTGTTCTGTGCGGTGACGGCGGTGAGCACGCTCATGCCGTGCACACCGAGAGCGAGCATGGTCTTCAGATCGGCCTGGATCCCCGCACCGCCGCCGGAGTCGGATCCGGCGACGGTGAGCACGCGGGGCAAGGCAGCGGTACGTATGGGCATACGCAGCAATCTAGTGCTCAGGCGCGCGGCGGAGTGTCCTCGATGGCGCCGAAGTGGTCCCAGCCGCCCTTGCTGGTCCAGGGTGCGCCGTCGACGGTGACCTGGGGCAGCGCGGAGGGGTTGAGGACCTCGCCGATCACCTTCCAGCGGGCGGGCAGTTTCACGTCGGGCGGGAAGGTCGCCACGATCGCGTGGTCCTCTCCCCCGGTCAGCACCCACTGGAGGGGGTCGACGCCGACGGCCTGGCCGATGTCGGACATCTGCGAGGGGATGTCGATGAGCCCGGAGCGCAGGTCGATACGGCACTTGCTGGCCTCCGCGATGTGTCCGAGGTCGGCGACGAGGCCGTCGCTGACGTCGGTCATCGCGGTGGCGCCGAGCCCGGCGGCCGCGGGGCCCGCGTGGTACGGCGGTTCGGGGCGGCGGTGGGCCTCGACGAAGGCGCGGGGCGAGCGGAAGCCCCGGGAGAGGACGGCGTAACCGGCGGCGGACCAGCCGAGCCAGCCGGTGACCGCGACGACGTCTCCGGGGCGGGCGCCGGCGCGGGTGACCGGTTCGTGGTTGCGCAGGTCGCCGAGCGCGGTGATCGCAACGGTGATCGTGTCGCCGCCGACCACATCGCCGCCGACCACGGCCGCGCCCGCCACCTGGCATTCGTCGCGGAGCCCGTCCATCAGCTCGGCGGCCCAGGTGACGGGGAGGTCGGCGGGGACGACGAGGCCGAGGAGCAGCGCGGTGGGCACGGCGCCCATCGCCGCGATGTCGGCGAGGTTCTGGGCGGCGGCCTTGCGGCCGACGTCGTACGCCGTCGACCAGTCGCGGCGGAAGTGCCGCCCTTCCAGCAGGATGTCCGTACTGGCCACGACCCTGCGGTCGGGGGCGGCCACGACCGCGGCGTCGTCGCCGGGCCCCAGCCGTACCGCCGGAGTGGTGGTGAGCCGGGACGTGAGCTCTCTGATGAGCCCGAACTCCCCCAACTCGCCCACGGTTCCCTTCACCGAGTCTCACCTCTCCTTTATCGCCCCGGACACCCGTCCGGGCCCCCGGTCGCGAGCCGTCTGTGCTGTCGGTACCGTCAAGAGATACGTCAACTTCTGCGCCCTGTACGCCACGCTGTGGACGTCATCCGGCCCGTAGGTCTCCCCGCGGCCCGCGGCAACGCGATAACGTGGCGTCCCTTTCCCCCACATGATCCTCGTGGCCGCCCTGGAGGTTCCGTGGTACAGGCGTACATCCTCATCCAGACCGAGGTGGGCAAGGCGTCGATCGTCGCCGAGACCATCTCCAAGATTCCGGGAGTCATCCAGGCAGAGGACGTCACCGGTCCGTACGACGTGATCGTGCGGGCCCAAGCAGACACGGTCGACGAACTCGGCCGCATGGTGGTCGCCAAAGTGCAGCAGGTGGACGGCATCACACGAACCCTGACCTGCCCGGTCGTCCACCTCTGACCCCCGTCTAGGCTGGGCCGGTGACGTCATCCGCCCGCCGTTCTCCCCGCTCGATATTCCTCGGTCCGTCCGCTGCCGTGCTCGTCCTGGCCGCGGCGGGCTGTTCCCTCAGCGACGCGCAGCCCTCGATCACGGTTCCCACACCGTCCGCGGAGGCCGCCGCGTACTGCGAGGCCCTGCACGAGGAACTGCCGAAGACCATCCTGGAACTGGAACGCAGCGACCCCTCCCCGGATTCGGAGCTGACCGCCGGCTGGGGGGACGGGGCGATCGTACTGCGCTGCGGGGTTCCCCGGCCCGCGAAGATGGACGACCCCCAGTCGGAGGGCGTCGAGGCGGACGGGGTGAAGTGGATGCTGGAGGAGCCCGAGGACTCCGGCCCGCGGTTCACCACCACGTACCGCAAGGCGTACGTCGAGGTCACGCTGGATTCGACGTACGCCCACGACATCACGCCGCTGGCCTCGTTCGCCGGGCCGGTATCGAAGACGGTCCCGAACCGGTTCTGAGGTCCGCCGGCACCGTGTACGCCGGCGCCCTGTCCGCTCAGCGCAGCCCGGTGGAACGGGTCAACGCGGCCTGGATCAGCCGGTCGACCAGCTCCGGGTAGTCGACGCCGCTCTCCTGCCACATGCGCGGGTACATGGAGATCGGGGTGAAGCCCGGCAGGGTGTTGATCTCGTTGATGACGAAGGTGCCGTCCTCGGTGAGGAAGAAGTCGGCGCGCACCAGGCCCTCGCAGGAGACGGCGTCGAAGGCGGCGACGGCGAGCCGCTGCACCTCGGCGGTCTGCTCCCCGGTGAGCGGTGCGGGCACCAGACCGGCGGCCGAGTCGATGTACTTCGCCTCGAAGTCGTAGAAGTCGTGCGCGGTGACCGGCGGGATCTCGGCGGGCACGCTGGCGCGAGGTCCGTCCTCGAACTCCAGCACCCCGCACTCGATCTCACGGCCGCGCAGCAGCGACTCGACGAGGAACTTCGGGTCGTGGCGGCGGGCCTCCTCGATCGCCTCGTCGAGGCCTTCGACGCCGTCGACCTTGGTGATGCCCATCGAGGAGCCGCCCCGGGCGGGCTTGATGAACAGCGGCCAGCCGTGCTCGCCGGCGAAGTCGACGATCCGCTTGCGGGCGGCGGCGGGGTTGCCGTCCCACTCCCGGGGGCGGACGACCTCGTACGGTCCGACGGGCAGGCCGTAGGAGATGAAGACGCGCTTCATGTACTCCTTGTCCTGGCCGACGGCGGAGGCGAGGACGCCCGCACCGACGTAGGGCACACCGGAGAGTTCGAGGAGCCCCTGGAGGGTGCCGTCCTCGCCGTACGGGCCGTGCAGCACGGGGAAGACGACGTCGACCTCGCCCAGCGCCTTGGGCACCGCGCCGGGCTCGGTGTAGACGACCTCGCGGCTGCCCGGGTCCACGGAGAGCACGACACTGCCCTCGGCGGACTCGGCGAGCCGGTCCACGTCGGGGACCTTGCGGTCGGCGATGGCCATGCGTTCGGGCTCGTCGGCGGTGAGCGCCCAGCGGCCGTCCGTCGTGATGCCGATCGGCAGGACGTCGTACTTCGTCCGGTCGATGGCCTTCATGACGGCGCCGGCCGTGACGACCGAGATGCCGTGTTCGGAGCTGCGGCCGCCGAACACGACAGCCACGCGGGGCTTGCGGCGCGGCGCCTGCGGGCTCTCGGCGCGCTCAGGGCTCTGGGGGAGGTTCTCGCTGCTCATATCGCGATGAGCGTACCTGCTGGTAAGGGAGACGTCAGCGTCGCTCGGCCTTGGCGCTGCGCGACATCAGCTCCTTGACGGCGACGACCGGGGACTTGCCCTCGTGGACGATGGAGACGACGGTCTCGGTGATGGGCATGTCGACCCCGTGCCTGCGTGCCAGGTCGAGGACCGATTCGCAGGACTTGACTCCCTCGGCGGTCTGCTTGGTGACGGCGATCGTCTCCTGGAGCGTCATGCCGCGGCCGAGGTTGGTGCCGAAGGTGTGGTTGCGCGAGAGCGGCGAGGAGCAGGTGGCCACCAGATCGCCCAGGCCCGCGAGTCCGGAGAACGTCAGCGGGTCCGCGCCCATGGCCAGGCCCAGTCGGGTGGTCTCGGCGAGGCCCCGGGTGATGAGCGAGCCCTTGGTGTTGTCGCCCAGGCCCATGCCGTCCGCGATGCCGACGGCGAGGCCGATGACGTTCTTCACCGCGCCGCCGAGCTCGCAGCCGACCACGTCGGTGTTGGTGTACGGCCGGAAGTACGGGGTGTGGCAGGCGGCCTGGAGGCGCTGGGCGACGGACTCGTCGGCGCAGGCGACGACGGCCGCGGCGGGGCGGCGCTCGGCGATCTCCTTGGCCAGGTTGGGCCCCGAGACGACGGCGATGCGGTCGGCGGAGACCTTGGTGACGTCCGCGATCACCTCGCTCATCAGCTCGGCGGTGCCCAGCTCGACGCCCTTCATCAGGGAGACCAGGATGGTGTGCGGCTCCAGGTGCGGGGCCCAGTCGGCGAGGTTGGCGCGCAGCGTCTGGGAGGGCACGACGAGGAAGGCGAACTCCGCCCCGCGCAGGGCCTCGGCGGCGTCGGTGGTGGCGCGGACGGAGTCGGGGAGCGCGATGCCCGGGAGGTAGTCCGGGTTGGTGCGGGTGGTGTTGATGGTCTCGGCGACCTCGGCGCGGCGGCCCCACAGGGTGACCTCGCAGCCGGCGTCGGCGAGGATCACGGCGAACGCCGTACCCCATGAGCCGGTTCCGAAGACGGCTGCTTTTACGGGGTGCGTCACGTAGATCCCTTTCCCTGGGCCCTGCGCCGTTGTTCAGCACGGGCTTTGCGGTGATCGTAGAGCTCGGCGGGGGCCTTCTCCCCGCGCAGGTCCTCCAGCTCGCGGGTGACCGCCGCCATGATGGCCTCGGTCGCCTCGCGCAGCACTTCGGGGGTCGGCTCAAGACCGTGGAAGCGGCTGAGGTCGACGGGCGGTCCGGCCTGCACCCGGAGCGTCTTGCGGGGGAACAGCCGGAACTTGTTCTCCTTGGCGTAGGGCGGCATCGCGTGGTTGGCGCCCCACTGGGCGACCGGAATGACGGGCGCCTTGGTCATCAGGGCGACCCGGGCGGCCCCGGTCTTGCCGGCCATCGGCCACATGTCGGGATCCCGGGTGAGGGTGCCCTCGGGGTAGAAGGCGACGCACTCGCCGCGCTCGATGGCCTCCACGGCGGCCCGGAAGGCGTCCAGGGCGTCGGTGGTCTCGCGGTAGACGGGGATCTGGCCGGTGCCGCGCAGCATCATCCCGACGAACGGGGTGCGGAAGAGTCCGGCCTTCGCCAGGAACCTGGGCACCCGCCCGGTGTTGTACTGGAAGTGGCCGTAGGAGAGCGGGTCCAGATAGGAGTTGTGGTTGACGGCGCTGATGAATCCGCCGTCGGCCGGAACATTCTCCATCCCCCGCCAGTCGCGCTTGAACAGAACCACCAATGGCGGCTTGGCGATGACCGCCGCCAGGCGGTACCAAAAGCCGATTCTGCGGCGGGACACTTGGATACCTTCCTTAAGGATTTCAACCTGCTGCCTGGCTACTGACGGTCAAGTCTCGCCCCAGACCTCTGCGCTGTCGAGAACACCGTACGCCTCACGGTCGGTAGCGGGCCTCCGGGTTGTCGTACCGGCAGGCGAGAATAAGTCCTGACGCGTACGGAGGGGGAGATCGCCACGAACACCGATCCGGCCGGGCCCTGGTCCCTGGTCGTTCCGCTGAAGCCGCTCGCCCGGGCCAAGAGCCGCCTGGGGCGGGCGGCGGGCGAGGATGCGCGGCCCCGGCTGGCCCTGGCCTTCGCCCAGGACACGGTGGCCGCGGCGCTGGCCTGTCCCCGAGTGCGGGATGTGGTGGTCGTCACGGACGACGTCGTGGCCGCGGCGGCCCTTTCCGCGCTCGGCGCGCGGATCGTGCCGGACGCTCCGGGGGCCGGGCTCAACGCGGCGCTCGCGCACGGCGCGCGCTCCGTGCGGGCCCTGCGGCCCGCCGCCGCGGTCGCCGCGCTCAACGCGGATCTGCCGGCACTGCGCCCCGGCGAATTGGCGCGGGTGCTCGATTTTGCTTCCGCTTTTCCCAGCGCTTTTCTCCGGGACGCGGCGGGAATCGGAACGACATTTCTCGCCGCTGCGAGCGGTGCGGAATTCCGTCCGGCTTTCGGTGGTCCGTCCGGGGCCCGGCACCTGGCGTCGGGTGCGGTGGAAATAGCGCTGCCCGGCGTCGACTCGGTGCGCCGGGACGTGGATACGGGCGAGGACCTGCGGGTCGCCCTGGCCCTGGGGGTGGGGCCGCACACGGCGCGGATCGCGGCCGTGCCCGCCCCGGCCCGTGACCGATAGGCTGCCGCCCATGCAGGCGACCTCGTACACGTACGACCCCGAGACCCGCGGCGGCAGTGTGCTGCTGGACGACGGCACCCCGGTGGAGTTCGACGCCGCGGCCTTCGACGCGGGCGGCCTGTTGCTGCTGCGCCCGGGGCAGCGGGTGCGGATCGAGGGCGAGGGCGAGGGGGCGGCCCTGCGGATCACGCTGGTGACGCTGCAGACGTTCTAGAAGTGGTTCGCTGGGCCGAACGGGGCCCGGACAGCCCGCGGGCCGGGCTCCCCCGGAG
>NZ_JBHXJG010000319.1:0-6876 GCF_042723425.1 Streptomyces sp. NPDC058375
CGGGGGCACAGGCACACCCTCGGCCACCGTGCGGGACCATGGCCCCGGCGGGCGGCACAGAGAAACAGGCGGAACAGGTAACGGGCGAAGGGGCATCACCATGGCTGCCGATCTATGGACGTCGGTCGTCTCGCTCGCGGGTGTGGCGCTGGGCAGCGGCCTGACGGCTCTCGCCCAACGAGCCACCCAGCCCTCGGCGGAACGCGTCGAGGAGCGCCGCCAGGCCGTGGCCACGACGGAGAGCCGCCGGTCCGAACAGCTCGACGTACTGAAGGAGTTCGTCGCCTGCGCCCAGGCCGCCGAGCGAGCCGCCTACCGCCGCCCCGATCCGTGGGGTGACGACGAGGACGGCTGGATGACTCAGACGGGCCCGGTGATGACCGCGCTGTGGACCGCGTCCGGCAATGTGACGCTCCTGTGCGACGAGGCACTGCGCGAGCCGGTGAGGACGTAACGCCACGCGCTGAACGCCGCCGTGTGGCGCGACATCGGGGACGTCGAGGTCAACGAGCATCTGGAGGAGGCGAAGACGGCGTTCATGGACGCGGCACGGGCGAGCCTCGCCGGCTCCTGACGGGTAAGGACGACGGGTAGGATCCCAGCCCCATGAAGGCATTGATCTCGGTCGACATGGAAGGCATCTCGGGGATCGTCCACTCCTTTGAGACGAACCCCGAGCGTTACGACTACCAGCGCGGCCGGGAGCTGATGACGGCCGAGGCGAACGCGGTGATCGCGGGCGTCCTGGACGCCGAACCGACGGCCGATGTGCTGGTAGCCGACTCCCACGGCACCTTCCGTAACCTCCTGCCGGAGCAACTCGACCGCCGGGCCCGCCTGGTGCGGGGCAAGCCGCGCGCACTGAACATGCTGGCCGGGCTCGACGCGGAGACGGACGCGGCGCTGTTCGTCGGCTACCACGTCCGCGCGGGGGAGGGCCCGGGCGTGCTGGCGCACACGATGAACGGCGAGATCCTGGACGTAAGGGTGGCGGGCCGCGCGCAGAGCGGCGATGTACGGATGACCGGCCACGCGCAGAGCGACGACGTTCGGGTGACCGGCCGCGAGCCGGGCGAGGACGTACGGACGACCACCCGCTCCCTGGGCGAGATCGGGCTCAACGCAGCCATGGCCGGCCACCTCGGCGTACCGGTCGTCCTGCTCAGCGGCGACGACGCGGCCTGCGCCGAGGCGGCCGACCTGATCCCCGGCACGGTCACCGTCCCGGTCAAGGAGGCCCTGGGCATGGCGGCCGCGGTGACCCTGCACCCGGAGGAGGCCCGGGACCGGCTGCGCAGGGCGGCGGCGGACGCGGTGAGCCGCCGCACGGAGATCCCGCTCCTGGTTCTCACCGGGCCACTGGAGGTGGAGGTCGACCTCGCGATCCCGCACACCGTCGACCTGGCGACGCTGGTCCCGGGCGTCTCGCGCACCGCGGGCGCCCGCACGGTCGCCTTCACGGCCCCCGACTACGGGACGGCGTACCGCCTGATCCTGCTGCTCGCGCAGCTGTCCACGATCAGGCCGGCTTAAGAGGCATCCGCGCCGCCGCGCACCTCGTCCAACGAGGTGCTCATGATCTGGGTGGCCCGCTCGAACCAGTCGGCGAGCACGGCGATCTCGTCTGGCCCGTACGCGGCGAACAGGGCGGCGAATCGCTGGTAGTTGGGGCCGTACACCTCGAAAAGCCGGGCGGCGGCGGTCTCGTCGGCGACCACTCTGACTCGTCGGCGGTCGGCCGGATCGCTCTGCCGACGTACGTACCCGGCGCGCTCGAGCCGGGTGATGACGCCGGTGATGGCGCCGGTGGTGAGGTTGGCGCGCTGCGCCAGCTCACCGGCGGTCGCGTCCCCGCGCCCTCGGCCTCCAGGACGAATCCCAGACAGGTCAGATCGGTGATGTTGAGCCCGAGCCGACCCGCGATGTCGTGCTGGGCGACGATGCCCAGCGCCATGAGCCGGTCCATCCGGGCATGCGCCTGCTCCGGGGTGGCGCTCGGCCGCTCCGGGGCGGCGTCCGGCCGTGACGTGCCGTCCACGCAGAAATTCCCTTAGCATCTAAGTAGTTTAGTTCGTGAGATAAGTCTTCTCTCGATCAGCCTACTGTTTGCTTCCTGGGGAGAGTCATGAGTGCACACGGCCACGTCGACCTGGGCCACACGGCCGCTGGCTGGGCGGGTACGGCGGTCGCGGTCATCGGCCTGACGCTCACAGGCATCGCCGTCACCTCGGTCTCCGCATCCCTGGCGCTCGTGGGCGCCGCCGTCACGCTCGGTGCCGGCGCGCTGACCTGGCTCCTCCAACTCGCCGGATGGGGCAAACCGAGCGGCCCCCGCCCCGAGAGCGAGTGGCCCTGGCGGATACGGGACCGCGCCGTCCGGCGGGGGCACCCGGACTGCCTGGGCTGCCGCCTGGCAGGACGCGGCGCACGCCGGTCCGAAAACGCCTCGAACACCGCACGGGTTGCCTCTACGATCACCGGGTGACGACCCAGGCGATCGTGCTGAACGGCGGCTCCAGCTCCGGCAAGTCCGGCATCGTCCGCTGCCTCCAGGCGGAGTTGCCGACCCCGTGGCTCGCCGCCGCGATCGACACCTTCGTGGACTCCCTGCCCGCGTCCCTGCGCACGACGGCAGCGGGCATCGCGTTCGCCGCCGACGGCGGCGTGACCGTCGGCGAGGAGTTCCGGAGACTGGAGGCGGCCTGGCGCGAGGGGGTCGCCGCGATGGCCCGGGCGGGCGCCCGCGTGATCATCGACGACGTGTTCCTGGGCGGCCCCGCCTCCCAGGAACCATGGCGGAAGGCACTGACGGGCCTGAACGTCCTGTGGGTGGGCGTCCACTGCGAGAGCGAGGTGGCCGAGGCCCGAGAGATCGCCCGGGGGGACCGCCCGAGGGGCATGGCCGCAGCCCAGGCGGAGAAGGTGCACCGAGGGGTGTCGTACGACCTGGAGGTGGACACGACACACACGGAGTCCCTGACCTGCGCGAGGACGATCGCGGCCCACGCAACCTGACCGCCCGACTGAGCGACCTGCCCTTGCACGCCTACACCCCCTCACACCTGGCTGGAGCGAGATGACCGACCTGTGGACCGGCGAGAGAGTACGCCTGCGGGGCATCGAACCCCAGGACTGGGAGGGCTTCCGGGCCCTGGCCCTGCACACCGTGGACGCCCGCAACGCCGACGTGGTCGAACCCCCGCGCTCGGACGAGAGCTTCCGCGCCTGGGCCACCGAACGCGCAGCCCGCACCCCGAACCCGTCCTCGTACCAACTGGTCATCGAGACCCGCTTCGAGCACGCCTTCGTCGGCGCGGTGTCGGTGGGCGAGACGGACGCAAGGGCGGGCCGCTTCCGTACGGGCATCGAGGTCACCCGGGAACACCGCCGCCAGGGCTACGCGGCCGAGGCCACCGAACTGGTCCTCACCTACATGTTCGCCGAACAGCGCTGCCACAAGTGCGAGGTGGAGGTGTACGCCTTCAACGACGCCTCCCTGGCCCTCTACCGCAAACTCGGCTTCGTGGAGGAGGGCCGCCTGCGCCAGCACGAGTTCTTCGCGGGCACGTACCACGACGTGGTCCTGCTGGGCATCACGGCGGACGAGTACTGGGCGGGACGGGCACGGCCTTCGCTGCGGTGAGGGCGTCAAGGTTTGGACAGCATGTTTGCTACCTGGTGACGGATCCATCCGTCTACACTCGCGCGCAGTTCAGTGCTGCTCGCAAGGACGTTTTCGAACTTCGGCCAGAGCACTCGTGTGCGCTCGACGGTCTCTGCCGCAATAGCTGCGAGGTCTGTGTGCGCGCTCCCCATACGATGGTCAAGTCGGGACTGAAGTCGTCTGAATGTGTTGAGACCTACGTTCGCGAAGTCTTTGCTTCCACCGAACTTCAGCCCCAGATCCTCGGGTACACCAGAGGGGGCGTAAGGGACTGTCGAAACGAGGTCGTACACAGGGGAAAGGGTCGGTACCCGCCGGTCGGTGTAGATGAGTGACCAGTTCTTCAGATGGGCATCGCCGTTTCCGATTGCCGTGGAGAAGGCAATGCGCCTGACAGCTTCGTGTAGTCCTGCAATATCCCGGCCGCGGTAGGCGAGAGCGGCGACTGTCTCGAAAGTTCCCTCGTACTTGTCCTGAGGATATTTGTCGCGAACTTGGGCGAAGTCTTCGATGTGAACTGGGGTGCGGTGGGCATCGGGCAGTCGGTCGAAGCGGCGTACCGCGTATGCCCACTCCTCGGCGTTGGGCCACATGCGCGGAGGAACTCCATCGAGCTCGTCGCGATGAACGAGGCGTACGTCTGGAGTGTCGATGCCCACGGACCGAGCCAGAGACATCATCGCGAATTCATTGCGTGGAACGTCCTTGTGGCGATAATCCGGGAACTTGACCAGCCAGTCGCCGTGCTGGCCGGCGGCGGGAACAGTAAGGCGGTCTCCTTGCGCCAGCATGGAGAACTTGAGCGCGACGCCAGCGAGGGAGAAGCGCCATGGCGATTCAGAGGTGAGGAATCGGGTTCCGCTGCTGCTGGCTTCTCCTTCTACCCAATCCCAGTCGTCATCCGGACCATCTGCTGTCATGACCTGCACTGCACCAGGAAGGTCGTGGCCAACTTGGGCAAGTAGTTCCATCTCGCGGTCGAGTGACACACCTCGGTCTTGGGCGATCCACTCACGTAGGGGGCCTTCGGGAAGTAGATTGGAAAACCACTTCGGTAGGCGGAGCGCGGAGGCATACGGCTTGTTCAATCCCTCCTCGAAACGCAAGCCGAGAACGGGCCGCAGCGGAGCGCTGAGGTAGGACTCGCTGAGTACGAAGCGAGTGTGGTCCCCTTTCTGACACAGAGTCCCGATACGCCGGCCATGCAGAAAAACCGCGAAGAACTTCTCAGGAAGTGGCGTCATTCGGCTAGGTCGTCCAGTTCGTCAAGATCGAGTGAGTCCAGTGAAGGGGTATCTTCGTAACTCCACTCGGCCATGCGATTAAGGAATTTTTGCAGCTGCCTCGTGACCGCCTCTTGTCGCTTGCTCAGGAAAGCGTTGCGGTTGCCGTTCAGGATTTCACTGATCATCGATTCGTCGATGCAGTGTGAAGCTAGGACTGCCTCCCATTCTCCATCGTCGAGATCGATCGGCTTCTGGCTGAGCAATACTGGGATCTCGTCGACAGGGTCCGAGGAGGTGGGCAAAAAAAGCCGGTTGGCCGCGAGGAGCTGCTGCTGCGGAGTAAGACCGCGAGGATAGATCCGATGAGCAGCCATGGCGGCGGTTGACTGGTCTCCCAGAAGGGTGGCGAGATCCTGCGCGTCAAACGGTCGACCTGTTACCAGCGAGCGAGGGCCGAGAGACCACCATGCGCTGAGTACGACCTTGGCGGTCGCTTCGTTGGTCTTGAACCGCACGGGGTTTGGTGGGGAGGTGGGAGCATCGGCCATAGCTGCGATGAGTCCGTGGACTGAGCCCCGCTCGTCGTCCTGCTTGATACGGGCCGACAGTACCCGGCCGACCTGGGTGAAACTGCCCTTGAAAACAGCCGGGCCGGCAACGGCTACGCGCCAGTACAGTCGACGTAGAAGTCGAAGAGTGTTCTCCTGCGGCTCGGGGAAATGTGCGAAGAAGCGACTGAGGACAACGAGGAGTGCACGATAGGCGAGGAGCGAGAGGTGGGGCACGCCAGCGTGCTTCTGGAGAAAGCTGACGGCGCGAACGAGGGCTTCTTCTCCCTCTGCGTATGCAGTGTCTCGGTCCTCGTCAGGGAACTCTCGTGGTGTGCGACGTCCGCTCTCCTCGAACTCGTTGCGGATGTCTCGAGCCGGGTCGGGGCCACGCCGGGCGAGGATCGCCGCAAGCACAGTGTCATCATCGATCGTTCCGAAGCCCGTGCGGTCGGCGACTCGATCGGCAATGCGAGACAGGGACAGACGGTTCTGGTGACCTTCCTCAGGGCCAGCGAAGAGAGCAGAGAAGATCTCAGCTCGGCTGAGCCGCTTCCCGTAGTTGTTCATCCTATCGAAGATGTCGGTAAGGATCTTCTCATCGTCCTGCCGTACCAGGTATGCCGGAACCTTGAACTGGCGCAGGATCTTGGCTACCCGGTCGGCCTCGTCGAAATATTCGAAGGCTGCTTGACCCTCGCCGCGGAACCAGCCAATTAGAATTTTGAGATCGAACAGAACCGGGAGCGGGATGTGCTGCGGTTCGAGGGTTTTCGGCTGCTGTACGAACTCCTTCGCCGCAAGGTCGTAATAAACAGAGAACGGGGCCTGGAGGTTGCCTCGCGGGGACAGAGCGTTGGCCAGACTTGTGATGCGCTGCTGACCGTCGACTACCCAGAGTGTTTCCTCCGATGCGGGGGCCTCGATCTTGAGGCGGCCGAGCATCAGTGTGTCGGCGGGGGAGCGCCTGACCCAGAGGAGGAGGCTACCGATGGGGTAGCCCTTGATGATGCTGTCGAAAAGCCGGATGACGTCTTGCGTGCCCCAGCGAAAGTCTCGTTGAAAGTGAGGCACGCGAACTTTCCCGCTCCACGCGTGAGTGACCAGGTCTTCGAGGTCGTACGTCGTCGCGCTGGGCTGTGTTTCGAGGCCTGCAGTGCCCATGCTCATCGCTCCTCCGACTGGCTGTGTGTCGTTAGTTTGACCGATTCGACCTTCATCGACAAATGAGTTCAGCCATTGACCGAGCTCTGCAACAACAGAGGCGAAAGCGCGGCCCCTCGAGCCTTCGCTCAAGGGGCGATCTGTATGAGTATGTCGCCATTGCGCATTGATATCAGAACCTGGCAGTTCAGGACCCACTCTACTCAGAAGCTACTTCCGGCTGCCCCTGACCACCCCGACGGGACGAGCGAGGGCTACCACCTCCATCCGGAGG
>NZ_JBHXJG010000320.1:0-6871 GCF_042723425.1 Streptomyces sp. NPDC058375
CAGACGTAGGTACGTACGGGAACACCGCCCCTTCACCCATCCTGAGAGAGCGCCCTGAACACCGTCACCGCCGAGCTCGTCTCCTTCGCCCTCCTCCTGGGCGTCCTCGCCTTCGCCGTCGTACGCCCCCGGGGCCTGCCGGAGGCGACCGTCGCCGTGCCCGCCGCGATCCTCGTGGTGGCCGTCGGCGCGGTGTCCTGGCCCGAGGCCCGGGAACAGGTCGGAGAACTGCTCCCCGTCGTCGGCTTCCTCGCCGCGATCCTCGTGCTGGCCCAGCTCTGCGCCGACGAGGGGCTTTTCCGGGTCGCCGGGGAGCTGGTGGCGCGCGCCTGCCGGGGGCAGACCCGGCCCCTGCTCGGCGGGGTCTTCGTCGTCGCCTCGCTCATCACCGCCGTCCTCAGCCTGGACGCCACCGTCGTCCTGCTCACCCCGGTCGTCCTCGCCACCGCCGCCCGGGTCGGCGCGCGGCCCCGCCCGTACGTCTACGCCTGCGCGCATCTCGCCAACTCCGGGTCTCTTCTGCTCCCCGTCTCCAACCTCACCAATCTCCTGGCGTTCACCGCGAGCGGCCTCTCCTTCACCCGGTTCGCCGCGCTGATGGCGCTGCCGTGGCTCGCCGCCATCGCCGTCGAGTACGCCGTCTTCCGCCGCGCGTTCCGGGACGATCTGGCCGCCGGGGCGCACGCGCCGGATCCCGGGGCGGAGCGCACGCCCGTCCCCGTGTTCACGCTCGTCGTGCTGGCGCTGACCCTGGCCGGGTTCGTCGTGACCTCGTTCGAGGGCGCCGAGCCGCTGTGGGCGGCGCTGGCGGGGGCCCTGGTGCTCGCCGTACGGGCGCTCGCCAAGCGCGAGACCACGCCACTCGCCGTCGTCCGCTCGGCCAACCCGCTGTTCTGCCTCTTCGTCCTCGCGCTCGGCGTCGTGGTCAAGGCGGTCGTGGACAACGGTCTCGGCGACGGGATCGCCGCCCTGCTGCCGGACGGCGACACCCTGCCCGCCCTCCTCGGCGTCGCCGTGGTGGCGGCCCTGCTCGCCAACCTGATCAACAACCTGCCCGCGATCCTCGCCCTGCTCCCGACGGTCGCGGCGGCCGGGCCCGGACCGCTGCTCGCCGCCCTGATCGGGGTGAACCTCGGACCGAACCTCACGTACGTCGGGTCGCTGGCCACCCTCCTGTGGCGGCGCATCCTGCACGCCCACGGGGACGCCCCCGAGCTGGGCCACTTCACCCGGCTGGGGATCGCGACCGTGCCGGCGACGCTGCTGGCCTCCACCCTCGCGCTGTGGGGATCGCTGCACCTCATCGGAGTGTGAAGGACTTCCGTACGGCCGGTTGGACTTCTCGGCCGACCTCTTGGACGTTCACCACCGGGCCGTACGCAGTCCTTCCCGACGCCACCTGATCTGACTAGCTTCCGGGCTGTAACCACCGGAATCAGGAGGCTCTTTTGACCACGGACATGTCACGGCGACGGCTCTTCGCGCTGGGCGGCGGCGCACTCGGCGCCGCTGCGGCCGGATCGTTCCTGCCGCCGTCGCTCCAGGCCGCCATCGCCGCGCAGCCCGCCCACGCGGGGTCCGGCGGGCTCGGGTCGATCAAGCATGTGGTGATCCTGATGCAGGAGAACCGTTCCTTCGACCACTACTTCGGCACCCTGCGCGGCGTACGCGGCTTCGGCGACCGCAACGCCGTCGAGCTGCCCACCGGCGGCACCGTGTTCGAGCAGCCCGGTGTGGCCGGCTCCACCGTACTGCCCTTCCCCGTGCGCGGGGCGGCCGAGGAGCAGAAGAAGGACCTCCAGTACATCGGCGCCCTCGACCACTCCTGGAGCGGCGGCGCGAAAGCCTGGGGCGGCGGCTGGATGAACGGCTGGATCAGCGCCAAGACCGCGGCCACGATGGCGTACTACGACCGCCGTGACATCCCGCTCCACTACGAGCTGGCGGACACCTTCACCGTCTGCGACGCCTACCACTCCTCCATCCACACCTCCACCAGCCCCAACCGCAACCACCTCTGGAGCGGGAAGACCGGCTTCGAGGCGAACGGGAAACGGGCCGTCGGCAACGACGCGTACAACGAGGGCACCCACCCCGGCTACGACTGGTCCACCTACGCAGAGCGGCTGGAGAAGGCCGGCCGCAGCTGGCGGACGTACACCGAGTGGGAGAACTTCACCGACAACCAGATCGAGTTCTACGCCACCTTCAAGGCGATCGCCCGCAAGGCGCTGGCGAAGACCGGCGGCCATACGTACATGGAAGCCTTCTACGCGAAGGTCCGGGGCGCGTCCGAGGCGGAGCGCACCCGGCTCCTCGGGCTGCTGGACGAGGGTGTCGCCACCCTCACGAAGCAGGAGCGGAGCCTGTTCGAGCGGGGGCTGCGCCGGGTGCCGACCGGGACGCTCGCCGACGAGTTCGCCAAGGACGTGGCGGCCGAAAAGCTCCCGGAGGTCTCCTACCTCGTCCCCTCGGCGATCGACTCCGAGCACCCGAGCACCTCGTCGCCGGTGCACAGCGCCACGATCGTCTACAAGATCCTGGACGCCCTCGGCAAGCACCCGGACGTGTGGCGGCACACCGCCGTGCTGATCAACTACGACGAGAACGACGGGTTCTTCGACCACGTCCCGCCGCCCGTCGCACCCCCCGAGGTGACCGAGGAGCAGTGGGAGGGCCGCCCGACCGGCCTGGGCATCCGGGTGCCGCTGCTGGTCGTCTCGCCGTGGACCGTCGGCGGATACGTCTGCTCCGAGGTCTTCGACCACACCTCCGTCATCCGCTTCCTGGAGCGCTGGACCGGCGTGAAGGAGCCCAACATCGGCGACTGGCGGCGCCGCGTCACCGGCGACCTCACCTCCGCCTTCGACTTCACCCGGGCCCGCCGGCAGCCCGCCGTCCAGAGCCCCGGGGCGATCCCGCCGTTCGAGGGCCGCTGGCAGCCGAAGCCGCCCGCCGTCCAGCACCTGCCCGAGCAGGAGCCCGGCGCACGCCCGGCGCGCCCGCTGCCGTACCGGCCGGACGCCCAGGCGCGGCGGGTCGACGACGGCCTGCGGGTGGAGCTGGACAACAGCGGCCGGTCCTCGGCGCACTTCGCGCTGTACCCGTACGCGGAGGAGTTCCCGGCCCCGCAGCACAGGGACGTCCGGGGCCGCGCGCACTGGACGGTCCCGGTGCCGGGGGAGGCGTACCGCTTCACGGTCACCGGGCCGAACGGCTTCCGCCGCGAGTTCGCCGGGCCGGCCGACGGGGGAGCGGAGGTCGCCAGCCGCATCGACCACCGCGACCGCGACATCCACCTCACCCTGCGCAACACCGGCCGCCGGACCCTGACCTTCCTGGTGCGGCCGCTCGGGTACGTCGACGAGGACGACGTACGGGACTGGACCCGCCGTGTCACGGTCAAGCCGGGCCGCAGCCGCTCACTCGTGCACTCGGCGGCCGACGCGCACGGCTGGTACGACCTCGACGTCACCGTCGACGGGGAGGACGGCTTCCGGCGGCGGCTCATGGGGCACATCGAGAACGGCCGCGCGAGCGTCTCCGGCTGAGCGGATCCGAGGGTCGCAGAGCTTGATCCAGCCCGTGTAGGGCAGATCAAGCCCTGTGACCATGGCCACGAAACGGACAAAGGATCACGTTCTGCTGACAGAGTGACGGTCTCAGGTCATGAGACGTTTACGGGCAGATCACGTTATCTGCGGGTAAAGGTCCACGAACCCGCAGGGAGCTCGTCCGTTGGCTGCCATCGCCCGCTGGTGCATCAGGCACCGTCTCGTCGCCGTTCTCATCTGGCTCGCCGCCCTCGGCGGCACCGCCGCAGCGGCGGGCATCGCCGGTTCGGCGTACTCGAACGACTACGAGGTCCCCGGTACCGAATCCGGCCGGGCCACCGAGCTGCTCTCCCGCGGCTTCACCGACCTCGGCGGCGACACCGACACCGTCGTCTGGCACACCACCGACTCCACGGTCGCGGCCGCGGACGTCGAACAGACCATGACCCGCACGCTCCACGCGATCGAGGACCTGCCGGGCGTCGGCTCGGTCACCGGCCCCTACGGCACCGCGGGCCCCGGCCAGATCAGCCAGGACGGCCACACCGCCTACGCCACGGTCACCTTCGACCGGCCCGCCGACGAGATCCCCGCCTCCCAGGCCCAGGCCCTCGTCGACACCGCGAAGGCCGCCGAGGCCGACGGGCTCCAGGTGGAGCTGGGCGGCACCGCCGTCGCCCTCACCGAAGCGCCCTCCGTCCACTTCGCCGAGGGCATCGGCGTGATCGTCGCGGCCGTCGTGCTCTTCCTCGCCTTCGGCTCCCTCGCCGCCAGCCTGCTGCCCATCGCCACCGCCCTGGTCTCCGTCGGCACCGCCTACGCGGGCACCGTGCTCCTCGGCCATCTGATGACCGTGGCCGACTTCGCCCCGATGCTCGGCATGCTCATCGGGCTCGGTGTCGGCATCGACTACGCCCTGTTCATCGTCACCCGGCACCGCAGAGGACTCCGGCGCGGCATGTCCGTGCCCGAAGCGGCCCAGAACGCCGTCGCGACCACCGGCCGCGCCGTCGTCTTCGCCGGGGTCACCGTCTGCATCGCCCTGCTCGGCATGCTGATCCTGCGGCTCGACTTCCTCAACGGCGTCGCCATCGCCGCCTCCCTCACCGTCGTCCTCACCGTGCTGGCCTCGGTCACCCTCCTGCCCGCCCTGCTCTCCCTCATCGGAATGCGGGCGCTCAGCCGCCGCGAACGCCGGCAGCTCGCCGAACACGGGCCGCGCCCCGAACTGCCCACCGGCTTCGCCGCCCGCTGGTCCGCCTTCGTCGAGCGCCACCCCAAGCTCCTCGGCGGGGTCGCGGCCGTCGTCATGCTGGTGCTCGCCCTGCCCGCCCTCGGCCTCCACCTGGGCACATCGGACCAGGGCAACAACCCGGCCACCGCCACCACCCGGCAGGCCTACGACCTGCTCGCCGACGGCTTCGGGCCCGGCGTCAACGGTCCGCTCACCATCGCCGCCCAGCTCGACGGCGCGGACGACCGGCTCGCCCTGGACTCGCTGCCCGAGAAGCTGCGCACCACCGAAGGCGTCGCGTCCGTCAGCCCGGTGACGTACAACAGCGGCGGCGACACGGCCTTCCTCACCGTCGTACCCGACTCGTCGCCCCAGTCGCAGGACACCAGCGAACTGGTCGACCGCATCCGGGGCGACATCCTGCCGCCGGTCCGGGCCGACACCTCGCTGGAGGCCCACGTCGGCGGGGTGACGGCGAGCTACGACGACTTCGCCGAGATCATCGTCGGCAAGCTGCCGCTCTTCGTCGGGGTCGTCATCGGACTCGGCTGCCTGCTCCTGCTCCTGGCGTTCCGCTCCATCGGCATCCCCATCAAGGCCGCCGTGATGAACGTGGCCGCCGTCGCCTCCTCCTTCGGCGTCGTCGTGGCCGTCTTCCAGTGGGGCTGGGGGAGCGAACTGCTCGGCCTCGGCAGCGCCGGACCCATCGAACCCTTCCTCCCCGTGATCATGGTCTCGGTCCTCTTCGGCCTTTCCATGGACTACCAGGTCTTCCTGGTGGGCCGGATGTACGAGGAGTGGCTGGAGACCGGCGACAACCGTCGCTCCGTGCGGGTCGGCCTCGCCGAGACCGGCCGGGTCATCAACTCCGCCGCCGTGATCATGATCTCCGTCTTCCTCGCCTTCGTGCTCAGCGGCGACCGGGTGATCGCCATGTTCGGCATCGCGCTGGCCACCGCCGTCGCCCTGGACGCCTTCGTCCTGCGCACCCTGCTGGTGCCCGCCCTGATGCACATGCTCGGCGGGGCGAACTGGTGGCTGCCGGGCTGGCTGGACAAGCGGCTGCCCCGGATCTCCATCGAACCGCCCGACTGCGTACCGCTCCATGCGAGGATCCCGGGGGCGCGCGCCACGGAGGACGTCGCGCCGTTGGAGGAGGAGCACGATGTTCGCCATATCGCTGGGTGACGACAAGGCCGAGCTGCGCCCGCTGGAGCCCTGGCAGGCCGTGGAGTTCCTGGCCCACATGGACCGGGCCCGGGAGCTGGTCGACCCGTGGATCCCGTTCGCCTCGTACGCCACCGACCTGGACTCGGCGCGTGCCCTGCTCCGGAAGTACGCGGAGAAGCAGGCGGCGGACACCGGACGGCTGTACGGGATCTGGCTGGAGGGCACCCTCGTCGGCGGCGTGCTCTTCCCGTCCTTCGACGCGGACCAGGGCAACTGCGAGATCGGCGTCTGGCTGGAGCCCGCCGCCCAGGGCCGGGGCCTGATCACCCGCGCCGCCGAGCGTCTGATCGACTGGGCGGTGTACGAACGCGGCATGCACCGCGTGGAGTGGGACGCCTCCCCCGGGAACACCCGGTCGGTCGCGGTCGCCCAGCGGCTCGGAATGACCCGGGACGGTGTGCTCCGGCAGAGCTACTTCTACCGGGGGGAGCGGCACGACTCCGAGATCTGGTCCGTCCTCGCCCCGGAATGGCGGGCGCGCACCGGGCGCTGAGCGCGGGCGGGGCTCCGGCGCCCAACCCGGCGTGGGCCGGCGCTTGAGCCGGGCCGGAGACAGGGGGTGAGCCCGGCGTGGGCCCGGCGTGGGCCCGGCGTGGGTCCGGCGTTAAGAGGGTTCTCATCCGGGCCCCCTAGCGTGCGGCGCATGAACACCACCCCCTCCAAGACGACCGACCCCGACACCACGGCCGCCCCCGACGCGGCCACGGACGACGCGCCCGCGCCCGCGAAGGACGCCCTGGCGAAGGACACCACCGGTACGCCGTCCGAGGCGGCCGGTGCCGACGCCGACTCCGTGACGGCCCCCGACGACCTCGCCGAGCAGACCGACGAGGACGAGGACGAGGACGAGGAC
>NZ_JBHXJG010000321.1:0-6829 GCF_042723425.1 Streptomyces sp. NPDC058375
CTATCTCCCACAGTCCGTCCGGAACGATCCATCCCCACCGTCCACTTCCCATGAACAGCACAACCGCCAACTGACCATGTAGGACACGGTCTAAGCACGTATCTCTTAGGCCGCGCCGATCGCACGAGCGATGAAGACGACGATCTCCGCGACGGTGTAACCGGCGCTCGACCACTTCATGATCTGGGACTTGTTGGCCCAGACCCACTTCGAGAACTTGGTGCCGTGCTTGGCGCCGGCCTTGATGAGGGCATACGCGAGCTTAAGCCATGCCATTTTTTTCTTGTTCCTCCGCGAATAAGTGAAGCTTCAACGCCCCCGAGGCGGGCACGTTGTCGTGCAGAAGCATTCACAGATATGAGCTCCCCCGACTGGAGGATTGGAAGCTAACACCGGGATTCTTGCCCTATCCATCAGGAACGGAATTCTCCTTCGCGTATTGCCATCGACTCACGCGAGGTGATAAAGAGCCCTTGATTTTACGGATTGCAGCATTCCGCTTAACGAGCGGCGAACGGGGCACGAGCCGTCACCATCGGCGGATCCAGGTCCGCGCCAGCCCGTAGCCAGCCCGCACCGCTCCCGCTCCCGATCCCACTCCAGACCCGCACCCGTGGGTCACAAAAAACGGAATCACTTGCTCCGCATCAGGCAATCATCGTGTAATCCCTCGGCGCTTCAGCGCGTCACCATCATGCAGTTTCGCTGTCAATGTCTGAATTAATGACGATATCTGCCCCCTGGGGAGCGCAAGATTATTCCCTCACGCACAGGGCCACAACCGCACCTCCCATGTGATGAGCGACACGATAGGCAAAGTTGTGCCCCGAGAAATTCGTAGGTAGCTTCCATTTCCGTTGCACTGACCAGCAACACACGGGGACGGCAGAAATTCGGGCGAAACACCATCCGAATCTCTGCAGCAGGACCAGATAGTTGAACGGGGAAATGTGCGTGAGCACAGTTATGCTGTATACCTTCATGATCGCCGCTTCGACCGGCAGCATCGCGGAAACCGCCAAAAAACTCAGATACAGCAAATCCACCGTGCTGTACCACATTCGCGAGGTGGAGAAGGCCTGCGGGGCTGAGCTCGTCGAACGGGATGTACGACGATTCACCCTTACCCGTTCGGGCCAGAAGGCGCTCGAAATATCGGAACAGTTGCTGCGGAAGGCCGACGAGCTCAAGTCGTTGCCGACGGGGGACTCCCGAGGCATGACCACATCACGCCCGCGTGGCGTGAACGTCGACTCGCCGAAGAACTTCCGCCCGTCCGGCCGCCGAATCTCCGCCTGAACGGCAGAGGGGCCGTAGCCGGTTCATTCGACGGGAAACCGTACGGTTTCCTCCGCAAGCCGTTGACCTGCGGCGATGGCCTGGTCGAACGGAAGCCTTTGAGCTTTCCCTCTGTATGACTGAGACTCCTCCCACACCAGCCGCGTCCCTCCCATGTCGCCGTCTGGTCCCTCTCGAACGGAGACTTTGGTGTCCGAAAATCTCACCCTGCTCGCCGTGGCCGCAGCGGTCCTGGCCGTACTGGGTCTGCACCTGGTCATGTCACGAAAAGGACCGGTCTGGCTGGGCGCCCTGGTGCCGTGCCTGTGGATCGTCGTCGTCGTGGTGAGGGCCGTACAGGACCGGCCCGACCTGCGGTCGTCCCTGGTCTCGGCGGCCGGCCTGATCATGTTGCTCTGGATGTGGTCGGGCGGCCGGCAGGCCAGGAAGAAGTCCGAGGCGGACAGGTCCCCGGCCTCCACGCACCCCACGCGTCAGACGTCATGACCCCGCGGACGCCAGCCGAGCCGAAGAAGGAAGCCTTGTCCGTCACGGAACCGGATGCCGCCGCTCGGCAACTGGACAAGCGGTCCGTGCTCTTCTGGCAGACGGAGAACGCGGTTGGCATCGTCCTGGTGCTCGCCCTCGCCGCGGTCCTGCACCAGTTCTCACCGCTTCCGCAGGAGTGGCGCGGCTGGATCCCCTACCTTGCGGGGGCAGCTCTCGCGTTCGCGGTGTTCGACGCTCTCGTACTGATCCCGCTCCGCTACCGGTATTCCCGGTACACGTTGACGGCGGATTGCGTCATCGTCGAGCAGGGTCGGCTGTGGAGGCGACGCCAGGTCTATCCGCTCTCTCGCATCCTGTACTGCGAGACCCGGCAAGGCCCGATTCTGCGATGGTTCACTCTGTTCACCGTCAGGACGGCGACGATCGTCGAGTCACGGTCGATCGGGCCGCTGTCCCGGGCCGAGGCCCATCGCTTCGAGCAGTTCGTCCGCGAGCACTCCCCATGACCGGGGCCCTCCCTGGGACGACCGGGGCATTCGCGAAGCACCGCAACAGCCCGGCCATGTTCGCGACCCGTGCCGCCGAGCACGCGGCGACGATCGTGCCCACGGTCGTCGCGGGGTTGTCGATCTCCACCCGGTGGCCGGTCCTGTTCGGCATCCCGGTGGGCCTGGTCTTCGGGCTGGTCGGCTGCGTCGCCGTGCTCGGCCTGGTGGTGGACTGGTGGACGACCAGGTTCTCCGTGAACAGCGGCGGGATCAGCTACGACAGTGGCTTGGTGGTGCGGCGTTCCACCTCGCTCGGCTGGCCGGAAGTGGTCTCCGTCCAGGTCTCCCGGTCGGCGGTGGCGCGGCTCCTGGGCTGTTCTCGCGTACTCATCGGCATCGGCACGGAGTCGAAGGCCAACCTGGTGATCGAGGCGGTGCCGCAGGCCGTCGCCACCGAGCTGGAGGGGTACTTCGAAGCGGGCCGGGTTCGTCCGTCCTCCGACGCGGCAGTTCCTGGCGGGCGAGAGCATGCGGTCGATGCGTCGGTCAACCCGGTGGTCGATCCGACGGTAGATCAGGGTGACCTGATCTACCGGGTCTCTCCTCGGGACTATCTCCTGATCTCGGTTACCTACGGCCAGTTCGTACTGCTCTTTCCCTTCCTGATGGAGCTATACGAGAACGCCGCCGCCTTCCTGCCGCTTCCCGCGGGCCTTCCCGCGATCTCGGACCTGCCCGGGCCGTTGTGGCAGCAAGTGGTGGCCGGCGTGGCCGTGGTCGGGGCCGCGGCGTTGGCTTTCGGGACACTCGTCGCCTGGCTGCGCTACCGGGCGTTCCAAGTCCGGCACCGGGCAGGGGTGTTCGCGATGTCCGGTGGGCTCATCTCCGCGGAGTCACGGCAGATGCCCCGCGCTCAGGTCGGCGGGGTCAGAATCCAGCGGAATCCTCTGATGCGGGTTTCCGGGTACGCCCGGCTGGCCTTCGTGTCCCGGCAGTCCGGCGAAAGGATCGGCGCGAACATCGTCTTCCCGGCGGCCCGCCTCGAACGCGTACGGGACAGCGTCCGGCACCACTTCCCGGCGTACGCCGATGCGGCCGACCGGGCCCCCGGGGTGAGCCGCTCGCTGCGATGGGGGCTGGTCGGGGTGTCCGCGACGACGCTGACAGTGGCCTCGTGGGCGGCGAGCACCATGCCCCCGGTCAGGGCTTCCGCCCTGCTGGCCGCAGTGGCGATCGCGCTGCTGGCCGCGAGCAACTACTGCTGGGCGACGGTGGCGCCCGACCCGGAGAACGCCGTGCTCCACTACCGCCGCGGATTCCTCTGGGTCACCCACTACGTCGTTCCGTGGGACTCGGTGTATTTCGCCCACTCCTACCACCTGCCCGTGGCCGGCCGGCTGTCGGTCGGGGCGGTCTGCCTGGGGGTGTACGACTCGCGAGCCGTCCGGCTGTGGATTCCGGTCAGCAGGCCGTCGTTGATGGACCGGTTCATCGAGACGACGGCGAACGCACCGGCCCATCATGAGAACGAGGAAAAGGCATGATCGAAGTCATCGGAGTCACCAAGAAGTACGGCGGAAGGCCGGTTGTCGAGGACCTCTCGTTCACGATCCGGCCAGGGATCGTCACCGGCTTCCTGGGCCCCAATGGGTCCGGGAAGACCACCACCATGCGCATGATCCTCGGCCTGACCCAGCCGGACAGCGGAACCGTCCTCGTGGACGGCGTTCCCTTTGCGGAGCACCACAATCCGATGGGCGGCCTCGGTGCATTGATCGACACCAAGCAGGGGCATCCGGGGCGCTCCGCGTTCCGCCATCTGCAGGCCGTCGCGGCGACGGCGGGGATCGGTACGTCGCGGGTTCGCGAAGTGCTGGAGACCGCGGGCCTCAGTGAGGTCGCGCATCGCCGCATCGGCGGATTCTCCCTCGGGATGACCCAACGCCTGGGCGTCGCGACAGCCCTGCTGGCAGACCCGTCGAGCCTGATACTCGACGAACCGATCAACGGGCTGGACCCGGACGGCATCCTGTGGATGCGCAACCTGGTCAGGACGTTGGCGGCCGAAGGACGAGCGGTGCTGCTGAGCTCGCACCTGATGAGCGAGATGGCCCTGACCGCGCACCACGCGGTCGTCATCGGTCAAGGGCGGCTGATCGCCGACGACGCCGTCAGCTCGCTGATCCAACGCAGCACGTCCGCGACCCAGGTCGTTCAGGTGCGCACCCCGCAGGACGAGGAACTCGCTCGACTGGTGCACGCGGCCGGCGGCCGCATGTCCCACGAGCCGGACGGGTCGCACCGGGTGGACGGACTGGCCCTGGAGGAACTGAGCGAGCTGATCGCGTCGCACGGCATCAGGATGCATGAGTTCACCCCCCTGCGGGCTTCGCTGGAAGAGGCGTACACCGAACTCGTCGCCGACTCGGTCACGTTCCGCGGGCGCGGCGTCAACGCTCCCCACCCCAACATTCCGGATCCGACGGGGCAGACGCCGTCGCTGAGTCGATGAAATGAGATGAGCCGCACGATGGCCACGGCAACAGACGCAGACACCCTGGTGCGGACGCACGTTCCGCCACCCCACCGGCTTTCCTCCACCGGTCTCGTACGCAGTGAACTCATCAAACTGCTGACGGCGCGATCACTGGTCACGATGTTGATCCTGACGGTTCTCTGCACCGCCGGGATCAGCGTTCCCGTGGCGCTGACCACCGAGACCGAGGCCGCGCGGTCCGCGGCCGAGACCCTGCCGAATTTCATCGACACGACCCTCCTCGGAATGCAGCTCTCCATTCTTCTGGTGGCCGTCCTGAGCGCAGTCGCGGGCGCGAGCGACTTCGGCAACGGCACGATCCGCGTCGCGTTCGCCGCCGCGCCGCGACGCACCCCCGTACTCGCTGCCAAGCTCGCTGTGGTCGCCGGTGTGACCACCGTGCTGATCAGCGCCACGCTCCTGCTGACGGCGGTCGTCTCCTGGGCGGCCCTGACACCCGGTCCCCTATGGACGCCTTTCACGAGCTCGACGAGCCTGCTGAGCCTGGTCGGCGCGGTGATCACCACGCTCGCCGTGAGCGTTTCGGCCGTCAGCCTCGGCTGTCTGCTCCGCAGCTCCGGGAAGGCGATCGCCGCCATCCTGGGCCTGCTGATCGTGGTGTCGATCGTCCTGCTCGCGATCCCGTCCCGGATCCTCCCGTCGGCGTTGTCCGGCTACGTCTTCGGAGGAGCGGTGACCACCCTCCTGGGGACGGCGAACGACTTCGGCGCATGGGTCGGCGCGGTGGTGGCTCTCGTGGCCTGGTCCGCCGCGTTCATCGCCTGCGCCGCAGCGTCCATCCGTCGGCGTGACGTGTAGAACGAGGACGGACGCGCAGCCAGGCATCGCCCGACACCGGTCAGTCCGTCACCGGTCGGCCCGTCACCGTGAGCGGCCCGTCACCGTGAGCGGCCCGTACGCGTCCGGGCGGCGGGTGGTCAGGAACGGGAACAGTTCCAGCCAGTCGCGGCGGGCGTCGAGGTCGAGGTCGGCGACCAGGACGGCGGGCTCGTCGCGGGGGGCCTGGGCCAGGACGCGGCCGTACGGGTCCACGATGAAGGAGCTGCCGTAGAAGGTGAGGCCCCTCTCGGCGCCGATGCGGTTCGGGACGATCATGAAGGTGGCGTTGGCGATGGCGTTGCCGGTGATCACCTTCTGCCAGAGCGGCTGGGAGTCGAAGCCGGGGAAGCCGGGCTCGGAGCCGATGGCGGTCGGGTAGACGAGGACGTCGGCCCCGGCGAGGGAGTAGGCGCGCGCCAGCTCCGGGAACCACTGGTCCCAGCAGGTGGGCAGGCCGAAGCGGGCCTCGTCGACCTCGACCAGCGGGAAGGCGTCGTCGCCCGCCGGGCCGGCCCGGAACCAGTCGTCCTCGTAATAGCCCTCGGTCACCGGGATGTGCGTCTTTCGGGTGCGCTGCGCGAGGGTGCCGTCGGGAGCGACCAGGATCGCCGTGTTGTAGCCGAGGCCGTCGTCCTCGCCGCCGGGCGCCGGGGCCTTCTCGTACAGCGAGGCGTGGACGTACACGCCGTGCTCGCGGGCGGCCTCGGCGGCGAACGTGAAGGTGGGGCCCGTCAGCAGCTCCTCCGGGGCGGCCGGCTCGGGGTGGTCGGCGCGGCGGACCACCGCGAAGTACGGCGAGAGCGTCAGCTCCTGGAGGCAGACCACCCGGGCCCCCTCCGCCGCCGCGAGCCGGACGCCCTCCAGCAGGGCGGCGCGGTGCTCGGCCGGGTCGCGGTGCCAGCGCTGCTGGACGGCCGCGACGCGCAGGGGGGCGCGCTCGGCGGGGCGGGTCCGGGTCGGGGAGGCGGGCGGGTTGTACGCGGTGATCAGACGCATGACCAGTTCCAGGGGTGTGGGGCGGGGCGAGGGGGACGGGAGTGTGCCGGAACGTTCCGGCAGGCTCGACGAATCTAACCCTGCCGGAACGTTCCGGGAACCCACCCGCCTGCCTGTCGGCCAGCCGGTAGCCTTCACCCCCGAGACCACCCCGACCGTGACCCAGCGCGACGTAGCCCGC
>NZ_JBHXJG010000322.1:0-6818 GCF_042723425.1 Streptomyces sp. NPDC058375
TCGTTGCGCCGGTCGAGCCTCTTACTCACATCGTTGTGCCTGCCGACCCGAGGATCAGAGCTGCTCGCCGACGAAGACCGTGAGGTCGACGAGGCGGTTGGAGTAGCCCCACTCGTTGTCGTACCAGCCGAGGATCTTCACCGAGTTCCCCTCCTGGACCATGGTCAGGGAGGAGTCGAAGGTGCAGGACGACGGGTCGCCGACGATGTCCGAGGAGACGATCGGGTCCTCGGTGTACGTCAGGAAGCCCTTGAGGGCGCCGTCGTCGGAGGCCTTCTTGAACGCGGCGTTGACCTCGTCCTTGGTGACCTCGCGCTGGAGGGTGACGACGAGGTCGGTGGCGGAGCCGGTCGGGACCGGGACGCGCATCGCGATGCCGTCGAGCTTGCCCTTGAGCTGCGGGAGGACCAGGGCGGTCGCCTTGGCGGCGCCGGTGGTGGTCGGGATGATGTTCTCGGCGGCGGCGCGGGCGCGGCGCAGGTCCGAGTGCGGGAAGTCCAGGATCCGCTGGTCGTTGGTGTACGCGTGGACCGTCGTCATCAGGCCCTTGACGATGCCGAAGTTCTCGTCGAGAACCTTGGCCATCGGCGCCACACAGTTGGTGGTGCAGGAGGCGTTGGAGATGACGTTGTGCTTGGCCGCGTCGTACTGGTCCTGGTTGACGCCCATCACGATGGTGATGTCCTCGTCCTTGGCCGGAGCCGAGATGAGGACCTTCTTGGCGCCGCCCGCGATGTGCTTCTCGGCGTCGGCCTTCTTGGTGAAGATGCCGGTCGACTCGATGACGATGTCGACGCCCAGCTCACCCCAGGGGATGTCGGCCGGGTTGCGCTCGGAGAGCACCTTGATGGTGTGGCCATCGACGGTGATGGTGTCGGCGGTGTGGCTGACCTCTGCCTTGAGACGACCCAGGATGGTGTCGTACTTCAGCAGGTGGGCCGTGGTCGCAGTGTCACCCAGGTCGTTGACAGCCACGATCTCGATGTCCGCACCCTGCTCGAGCAGCGCGCGGAAGTAGTTGCGACCGATGCGGCCGAAGCCGTTGATGCCTACGCGGATCGTCACGAACCGATCTCCTCGTTAGGTACGCCGGTTTTCGACGCCGGCGAGTTGTATAGGGATGTCCCCGACCGCTTCCGACCCTACCTCTCCACGGCCCCGGTAGTGACATCGAGAGGGCCCCTACGCGCCACCGGATAGGGGCGGGGGCCCGTACTCGCCAGTAGGAGTACGGGCCTCCGTTTCGCCCGTCGGGACCTCGGCCCCGGTGGCGCGGGACCGAGGTCCCGGTGGGTTCGGGACCAACGTCCCCCGCCCGCCGCCGAGTCAGCCGACCAGGCCGTCGGCGAGCTCCTCGCTGAGGGTCGCCTCGGTCCCCGGGATACCCAGGTCCTGGGCCCGCTTGTCGGCCATCGCCAGCAGTCGGCGGATCCGGCCGGCGACCGCGTCCTTGGTCAGCGGCGGGTCGGCGAGCGCGCCCAGCTCCTCCAGGGATGCCTGCTTGTGCTCCATGCGCAGTCGGCCCGCGGCGGCGAGGTGCTCGGGGACCTCCTCGCCGAGGATCTCCAGCGCGCGCCCCACCCGGGCCCCGGCGGCGACCGCCGCGCGGGCCGAGCGGCGCAGGTTCGCGTCGTCGAAGTTGGCGAGCCGGTTGGCCGTGGCGCGGACCTCGCGCCGCATCCGCCGCTCCTCCCAGGCGAGCACCGCGTCGTGCGCGCCGAGCCGGGTGAGCAGGGCGCCGATCGCGTCGCCGTCGCGGACTACAACGCGGTCCACGCCGCGCACCTCGCGGGCTTTGGCGGCGATCGAGAGCCTGCGGGCCGCGCCGACCAGGGCGAGGGCCGCCTCGGGGCCCGGGCAGGTGACCTCCAGGGAGGAGGAGCGGCCGGGCTCGGTGAGCGAGCCGTGAGCGAGGAAGGCGCCGCGCCAGGCCGCCTCGGCGTCGCAGGTGGCCCCCGAGACCACCTGCGGGGGCAGCCCGCGGATCGGACGGCCGCGGCCGTCCACCAGACCGGTCTGGCGGGCCAGCTGGTCGCCGCCCGCCACCACCCGTACGACATAGCGCGAGCCGCGCCGCAGTCCGCCGGGGGCCATCACGATCAGCTCCGAGCTGTGCCCGAAGATCTCCAGGATGTCGCGCTTGAGACGGCGGGCGGCGTTGCCGGTGTCCAGCTCCGCCTCGATCACAATCCGGCCGCTCACCAGGTGCAGCCCGCCCGCGAACCGAAGAATCGCCGAGACCTCTGCTTTCCTGCAGCAGGTCCGGGTGACGGGAAGATGAGAGATTTCGTTCTTCACCGCTGGCGTCATCGCCATGGGCCGATCCTTCCATGCATCCGAAAAATACGGTCGTACGCGGCGGCCAACAGCTCCTGATCATGGACCGGAACGCCGTCGGGCGATGCCACCGGCGCCAGCTCGACCGCGGCTCCGAGCCGTTGCGCGGCATCGGCGAGGGACTCGCGGTCGGGCACGGCTGCCTCATCGGCCAGCACCACGTCCAAGGCGAGTTTAGGGGCGTGTCGCCCCAAAACCTCCAAATGACGCTGCGGTGAGAAGCCTTCTGTTTCCCCGGGCTGGGGGGCGAGGTTCAACGAGAGGACCTTGCGGGCCTTCGTGGTGACCAGGGCGTCGAGCAGTTCCGGCACGAGCAGATGCGGGATCACCGAGGAGAACCAGGAGCCGGGGCCGAGCACCACCCAGTCGGCGTCCAGGACCGCTTCCACGGCTTCCGGGACGGCCGGCGGGTCGGGCGGGACCACGTGCACGGACTGCACCTCGCCGGGCGTGAGCGCCACCGTGGCCTGGCCGCGCACGGTGACGATCGCGTGGGGCAGGTCGGGGTCGTGGCCCTTGACCAGCGCCTGGAGCTCCAGCGGGACCGCCGACATGGGCAGCACCCGGCCCTGCGCGCCGAGCAGCCTGCCGACCAGGTCCAGCGCCTGGACGTGGTCGCCGAGCTGCTCCCAGAGGGCGACGATCAGCAGATTGCCGACCGCGTGCCCGTGGAGGTCGCCCTTGGACTCGAAGCGGTGCTGGACCACCTGGGACCAGGTGCGGCCCCAGTCGTCGTCGCCGCACAGCGCGGCGAGCGCCTTGCGCAGGTCGCCGGGCGGGAGCACGCCCAGCTCCTCGCGCAGCCGGCCGCTGGAGCCGCCGTCGTCGGCGACGGTGACCACGGCCGTGAGATCGCCGGTGATCCGGCGCAGCGCCGTCAGGGACGCCGAGAGACCCATGCCGCCGCCGAGGGCGACGACCTTGGGCTGAGCACCGCGCTTGCGGCCCGAGAGTGCCGAGGTGGCGCGGCTCAGGCGCCGCATCCGCAGATTGCGTCCGGTCACTCTCGCCCCATGTCGCGGTGGACGAGGACGGTCTCGACGCCTTCGGCGGCGAGGCGGGCCGAGAGCTTCTCGGACATCGCGACGGAGCGGTGCTTGCCCCCGGTGCAGCCCACGGCGATGGTCACGTACCGCTTGCCCTCGCGGCGGTAGCCCGCGGCGATCAGCTGGAGCAGCTCGGTGTACTGGTTGAGGAACTCCTTGGCGCCCGGCTGGTCGAAGACGTAGTCGGACACCTCCTCGTTGACGCCGGTGAAGGGGCGCAGCTCGGGAACCCAGTGCGGGTTGGGCAGGAAGCGGCAGTCGACGACCAGGTCGGCGTCGACCGGCAGGCCGTACTTGTAGCCGAAGGACATCACCGTGGCCCGCAGCTCCGGCTCCGACTCGCCCGCGAACTGGGCGTCCATCTTGGCCCGCAGCTCGTGCACGTTGAGGCTGGAGGTGTCGATGACCAGGTCGGCGTCGCCGCGAAGCTCGCGCAGCAGGTCCCGCTCGGCCGCGATGCCGTCGACGATGCGCCCGTCGCCCTGGAGGGGGTGCGGGCGGCGGACGGACTCGAAGCGGCGCACGAGGGCGTCGTCTGAGGACTCCAGGAAGACGATCCGCCGGGTGACGTGCTTGGCCTCCAGATCGGCGAGGGACTCGCGGAGGTTGTCGAAGAAGCGCCGGCCGCGCACGTCGACGACGACGGCGATCCGGGCCACGTTGCCCTGGGAGCGGGCGCCGAGCTCGACCATGGTGGGGATCAGCGCGGGCGGGAGGTTGTCGACGACGAACCAGCCGAGGTCCTCCAGACACTTTGCGGCGGTGCTGCGGCCGGCGCCCGACATCCCGGAGATGATCACCAGTTCGGGGATGGCCGCGTCACCCGTCTCGGTCGGGGTGTTCGTACTCACGTCTGCTGCTCCGTCTGCTCGTTCTGCGGCGTTCTGTGCGGTCGTGTGGCCGTTCTCGGTCATGAGCTGCCCCCGTCGTCCTCTTCAATGATCTCTCCTGTGGCCGTGTTCACGGCAGGCGCCGCGGGAGCGGTCGTGGCGAGGGCGGCGGCCACCGATTCCGCCGTCCTTCGCCCTATCCCGGGGACCTCGCAGATCTCGTCGATTGTCGCCTGCCGGAGCTTCTTCACCGAGCCGAAATGCTTGATCAGTGCCTGCTTCCGGGTCTCGCCGAGGCCGGAGACGTCGTCGAGGGGGCTGGAGCGGATGCGCTTGGCGCGTTTGGCGCGCTGGTAGGTGATGGCGAAGCGGTGGGCCTCGTCCCGGACGCGCTGGAGGAGGTAGAGGCCCTCGCTGGAGCGGGGCAGGACCACGGGATCGTCGTCGTCGGGGAGCCAGACCTCTTCGAGGCGCTTGGCGAGGCCGCAGACGGCGATGTCGTCGATGCCCAGCTCGTCCAGGGCGCGCCGGGCGGCGGCGACCTGGGGCTGCCCGCCGTCGACGACGACGAGCTGCGGCGGGTAGGCGAACCGCTTGGGGCGGCCGTCGTCCTCCCGGGGCTCGGTCTCGTCGGCCGGGGAGGCGGCGGTGAGCGCCGGGGCGGGGACGGGACCAGTGGCGGCGGGGCCGGTGGCGGCGGGGCCGGGGACGGGACCGGTGGCGGCGGGGCCGGGGACGGGACCGGTGGCGGCGGGGCCGGGGACGGGGCCGGTGGCGGCGGGGCCGGGGCCCGGACCGGTGGCGGCGGGGCCGGGGACGGGACCGGTGGCGGCGGGCCCGTCGGCCGGGGTGTCCGTCTGCTGCTCCTCCCACTCCCCCGTGCGCTCCTTCTCCTGGAGGTAGCGCTTGAAGCGGCGGCCGATCACCTCGTGCATCGAGCGGACGTCGTCCTGGCCCTCGAAGCTCTTGATCTGGAAGCGGCGGTACTCGCTCTTGCGGGCGAGGCCGTCCTCGAAGACCACCATGGAGGCCACCACGTCGTCGCCCTGGAGGTGGGAGATGTCGTAGCACTCGATGCGCAGCGGAGCGGTGTCGAGGCCCAGCGCCTCGGCGATCTCCTCCAGGGCGCGGGAGCGGGTGGTCAGGTCGGAGGCGCGCTTGGTCTTGTGCAGCCCGAGCGCCTGCTGGGCGTTGCGCTGCACGGTGGCCATGAGGTCCTTCTTGTCGCCGCGCTGCGGGATGCGCAGGCTGACCTGGGAGCCCCGGCGCTCGGCGAGCCACTGGGAGACCGCTTCGGTGTCCTCGGGCAGGGCGGGGACCAGGACCTCCTTGGGGACGGCGTCGCCGCGCTCCTCCCCGTACAGCTGCTGGAGGGCGTGTTCGACGAGGCCGGAGATGTCGACCGCCTCGACCTTGTCGGTGACCCAGCCGCGCTGGCCGCGCACCCGGCCGCCGCGTACGTGGAAGATCTGGAGGGCGGCCTCCAGCTCGTCCTCGGCGACGGCGATCAGGTCGGCGTCGGTGGCGTCGGCGAGGACGACGGCGCTCTTCTCCATGGCCCGCTTGAGGGCCTCGGCGTCGTCGCGCAGGCGGGCGGCCCGCTCGTACTCCATCTCCTCGGCCGCCTGCATCATGTCCTTCTCCAGGCGGCGGATGTAGGTGCCCGTCCGGCCGGCCATGAAGTCGCAGAAGTCCTCGGCCAGATCCCGGTGTTCCTCGGGGGTGACCCGGCCGACGCAGGGGGCGGAGCACTTGCCGATGTAGCCCAGCAGGCAGGGGCGGCCGGTGCGCGCGGCGTTCTTGAAGACCCCGGCGGAGCAGGTGCGGACGGGGAAGACGCGGAGCATCAGGTCGACCGTCTCGCGGATCGCCCAGGCGTGGCCGTACGGACCGAAGTAGCGCACGCCCTTCTTCTTGGCACCGCGCATCACCTGGACGCGGGGGAACTCCTCGTTGAGCGTGACCGCGAGGTAGGGATAGCTCTTGTCGTCCCGGTACTTGACGTTGAACCGGGGGTCGAACTCCTTGATCCAGGAATACTCCAGCTGGAGCGCCTCGACCTCGGTGGAGACGACCGTCCACTCGACGGACGCCGCGGTGGTGACCATCGTGCGCGTACGCGGATGGAGGCCGGCCAGGTCCTGGAAGTAGTTGGCCACGCGCTGGCGCAGGTTCTTGGCCTTCCCGACGTAGATCACCCGGCGGTGCTCGTCGCGGAATTTGTAGACCCCCGGGGAGTCGGGGATCTGTCCCGGCTTGGGGCGGTAGCTGGAGGGGTCTGCCATGTCTCACACCCTACTTGCGGGCAGTGACAGTACGTCGTCCTCGTGTGTTGCCGGGGGCGGTACCGCGCTCCGGAGTGCCGTGGGGTGTTCCGCACCCCGGAGCGCGGGCCGGTGGGCCGCTGGTGCCGCCGGAGCCGCCGCTCAGGCGTCCGTGGCCGGGGACCGCCCGGTACGGCTCCGGCGGCGCAGCGCGGCGGCCCCGCACAGGAGCAGGGCGAGCAGCGCCCCGGCTCCGGCGGTGGTGGAGACGGCGGTCAGGGCCGTGTCCGGGGAGGCGGTCGCCGTGCCGGCGAGCGCGGGGCTGCCGGCTCCATCCGGGG
>NZ_JBHXJG010000323.1:0-6795 GCF_042723425.1 Streptomyces sp. NPDC058375
GCACACAGCCGTGTGCCCGCCCTCCTTTCTGCGCCCGCACCGCCCGACCCGGACGGCTCACGTCACCAGGAGCCCCACGCAGCACGTGCGTCACAGGAGCCCCTTCCATCCGTCACAGCGATCTCTTAGTCTCACACCCTGTTCACATTTGATAATTGATGATCTCGCCACAGAGGTCAGGCGCGGGGGTAGTGAAGCATGCGTGAAAACTGGCGCTCGAAGTTGAGTGTTCTCGCCGGGGCGTCCGCCCTCGCCCTCTCGGCCGTCACCGCGACGCCGGCGCTCGCCGACGACGCCCCGGAGGCCCCCGTGGAAGTGCAGTTGCCCGTGGACGTGAAGATCGTCGAAGGCGCCGCCTCGGAACCGGGCCCGGTTTTCCCCTTCCCTGCGGACGAGGACGAGACGGCCGGGGCGGCGGACGCGGTGGCATCCGCGAAGGCCGCTCCGCCGTCGGGCACCTGTCTCGGCGCGACCGCCGCCTACGGCTCCAACGGATGCTTCCAGCACAACGGCGACATCGTCTGGGCCGGCGACACCAAGAAGGACGGCATGTCCGCGGCGGTCGGGGTCTACACCGACTACGGGCGCGCCGAGGAGGTCTGCGTCAACAAGCTCGGCGTGAACACCTGGGCGACCTGCAACAAGGACTACCGCGAGACCGGCAACGTACGCCTGCGCGTCCTGCGCTACGACGGCGACACCGGCAAGTTCTACCAGCCCGAGGCCTGGTCCGGCTGGATCCCGGTCGACGGGAAGTTCTGATCAACCCCTGGTGAGGGCGAGCCGGACCGCGCTCCGCTCGCCCTCGCCAGGCTGTGGCCCGCACGGCGAACACGAAAAAACCGGACCAGCCTCTGCTGGTCCGGTTCTTCAATCCGGAAGTGCCCCCGGCAGGATTCGAACCTGCGCACCCGGCTCCGGAGGCCGATGCTCTATCCCCTGAGCTACGGGGGCGTATCGCGGTGTTGCGCTGCGACGGGTGAAACACTACCAGCTCCCACGGGGTCTCCGTGAACAGGTATTCCGCCGTGCCTCCGTGCCTCTTCCTCCCGGTCGGACGGCCCGGGGGAGCGGTGGCCACCCGTCCGGGGCGGAAGTGGACAAAACCCGGACACCGCCCCTCCGGCCGACCTACTCTCGAAGGGTGTCAGGGGCGTACGGCCGCGTGCTTGTTGTCGACGACAACAAGGTCATCCGGCAGCTGATCAGGGTCAATCTCGAGCTGGAGGGCTTCGAGGTCGTGACCGCGGCTGATGGTGTCGAAGCCCTGGACCTGGTCGGGAGAGTCCGCCCCGACGCCATCACCCTCGACGTCGTGATGCCCCGGCTGGACGGTCTGGAGACCGCCACCCGGCTGCGCTCCGACCCCCGGACCCGTGGTCTTCCCATCGTTGTCATCAGCGCCTGTACGCCCTACGAGGTCGACGCGGGCGTGGCCGCCGGAGTCGACGCGTTCCTGGCGAAGCCGTTCGAGCCGAGCGAGTTGGTGCGGATCATGCGCCGGCTGGTGACCGGGGAGGAAGAGCCCTCGGCGGACGGGCGGCGCGGCGCCGGGCGGGCGGGGAGCACCGCCGGCTGACCGGAGTGGCGGGCCGGGAACGGCTGCCCCGCGCCGTGGAACCGGGCCCGGCTGACCGGATGGCGAAACCGGGTCGCGGAGTGCCCCCCTTTCTCACCTACGCTTGACCCGTGACCCCCGCCGACCTCTCCCGGACCGTGCTGCACGCCGTGCGCCGCGCGGTCGACGAGGATGCGTTGCGCGCACCCGTGCCCGCGCGCGTGCGGGTGGAGCGGACCCGGCCCGGCGGCAGCGGCGACTACGCCTGCGCCGTCGCCCTCCAGCTCGCCGGGCCCGCCGCGCTGCCCGCCCTGGAGGTGGCCCGCATCCTGCGCGAACGCGTCGCCGCCGAGCCCGGCGTCGGGCGGGTCGAGATCACCGGTCCCGGGTTCCTGAGCTTCACCCTCGACGCCCCGGCCGTCAGCGACCGGGCCGTGCTCGACGCCGTACGGCAACAGGGCCTCGCGTACGGGCACGGGGACGCGCTCCGGGACGAGACCCACCAGTTCCACCACGCGCGGGAGGTCCGCGCCGCCGTCACCGCCCACGCCGTGCGCCGGCTCCTCGTCGCCCAGGGGGCCCGGGTCCGGGTCAGCTGCGCGGAGCCGTCCGACCCGGACTGGGCCCGCCTCGGCGTCACCGTCGACGCGCACGGGACACCCCCCGTACCGCTCACGGAAGTCCGGCCCGTCCCCGCCGGGGCCACCGCGGAAGAGCTGCTGGAGCGGCTCGGGCCCGACGCGGCCCGCTGGGGGCTCCTGCGGGCCGCCGGACACGACCGCGCAGTCCTCGGCCGCGAACTGCTCGTCCAGGGCGAGGCCAATCCGCTCTTCCGGGTCCGCTATGCCCACGCCAGGGCCCGCGCCCTCACCCGCGGGGCCGCCCGCCTCGGCTTCACCGCCGAGCCCGCCGAGCCCGCCGAGCCTGCGGTGCGCGGCGCAAGCCCCGCCCCATACGACGAAGGCCACGCCACGCCCGCCCCGTACGGCCAAAGCCCCACCGAGCCCGCCGCGACAACCGCGTACGGCGCGGCCGCCCGCCCCCTCCTCGACCTCATCGCCGACCACCCCGGTGTCCTGCTCGCCGGGGCCCGTCACCGCGCGCCCGATCGGGTCGCCCGGCAGCTGGAAGCCGTCGCGCACGCCTTCTTCGACTTCCACGACTCCTGCCCGCCCCTGCCCGCCGGTGACGAGAAACCCTCGGCCGCCCACCGTGCCCGGCTGGCTCTCGCCGAAGCCGCCGGGACGGTGCTGGCAGGCGGCCTGTCCCTGCTCGGTATCCGTGCGCCCGAACACCTCTGACGCGATCAGAAGAGACCCGAAAGAACCATCACGATGAGCCGCTCCGCACACCCCGCAGGACCCCGCCACGCCGACGTCCTCACCGAGGGGCACTACTCCGCGCCCGCCGCCGACCTCAACGTCCTCGACGAGAAGGTCTGGTCGCGCACCGTCACCCGTGACGCGGACGGCGCCCTCACCGTCGGCGGGATCGCCGTCGCGCGGCTCGCCGAGGAGTTCGGCACCCCCGCCTACTTCCTCGACGAGAGCGACTTCCGGGCCCGCTGCCGCGCCTGGGCCGACGCCTTCGGGCCCGACGCCGACGTCTTCTACGCGGGGAAGGCCTTCCTCTCCCGCGCCGTCGTGCGCTGGCTCAAGGAGGAGGGGCTGAATCTCGATGTGTGCTCCGGCGGGGAGCTGGCCACCGCTCTCGGCGCCGGTATGCCCGCCGAGCGCATCGCCTTCCACGGCAACAACAAGACCGTCGCCGAGATCGACCGCGCCGTCGAGGCCGGCGTCGGGCGGATCGTGCTCGACTCCTTCCAGGAGATCGTCCGCGTCGCCCACATCGCCCAGCGCCACGGCGTCCGCCAGCGCGTCCAGATCCGCGTCACCGTCGGCGTCGAGGCCCACACCCACGAGTTCATCGCCACCGCGCACGAGGACCAGAAGTTCGGCATCGCGCTCGCCGACGGGCAGGCCGCCGAGGCCGTGCGCCGCGCGCTCTCGCTCGACGGGCTCGAACTCATCGGCGTCCACTCCCACATCGGCTCGCAGATCTTCGACATGGCCGGCTTCGAGGTCTCCGCCCGGCGCGTGGTCCAGCTGCTCGCCGAAGTACGTGACGAGCACGGCGTCGAGCTCCCCGAGATCGACCTCGGCGGCGGCCTCGGCATCGCGTACACCTCCGAGGACGACCCCCGCGAGCCGTACGAGATCGCCAAGGCGCTCAGCGACATCGTCACCCGCGAGTGCGAGGCGGCCGGGCTGCGCACCCCGCGCATCTCGGTCGAGCCGGGCCGGGCCATCGTCGGGCCCACCGCGTTCACGCTCTACGAGGTCGGCACCATCAAGCCGCTCGAAGGGCTGCGGACGTACGTCAGCGTCGACGGCGGCATGTCGGACAACATCCGCACCGCGTTGTACGACGCCGAGTACAGCGTCGCCCTCGTCTCGCGGACCTCGGACGCCGAACCGATGCTCGTCCGGGTCGTCGGCAAGCACTGCGAGAGCGGCGACATCGTGGTCAAGGACGCGTTCCTGCCCGCCGACCTGGCGCCCGGCGACCTGATCGCCGTCCCCGCCACCGGCGCGTACTGCCGCTCCATGGCGAGCAACTACAACCACGCGCTGCGCCCGCCGGTCGTCGCGGTCCGCGACGGAGAGGCACGCGTCATCGTCCGACGCGAGACGGAGGAAGATCTCCTGCGTCTCGATGTCGGCTGATGAAATAGTCATCTCAGGATCCGGACGGGGGTCAGAAACTCCCGTCCGGTGAGTGAGACTGGTCCCCAATGAGCATGTACAGAAACGAGGTCGGATGATGCGTACGCGTCCGCTGAAGGTGGCGCTGCTGGGCTGTGGTGTGGTCGGCTCAGAGGTGGCGCGCATCATGACGACGCACGCCGACGACCTCGCGGCGCGCATCGGCGCGCCCGTCGAGCTCGCCGGCGTGGCCGTCCGCCGGCCCTCGAAGGTGCGTGAGGGCATCGACCCCGCACTGATCACCACCGACGCGACCGCGCTCGTGCAGCGCGGCGACATCGACGTCGTCATCGAGGTCATCGGCGGCATCGAGCCCGCCCGCGCGCTCATCACCACCGCCTTCGAGAACGGCGCGAGCGTCGTCTCCGCCAACAAGGCGCTGCTCGCCGAGGACGGCGCCGCCCTGCACGCCGCCGCCGAGAAGTACGGCCGCGACCTCTACTACGAGGCCGCCGTCGCCGGGGCCATCCCGCTGGTGCGGCCGCTGCGCGAGTCGCTCGCGGGCGACAAGGTCAACCGGGTGCTCGGCATCGTCAACGGCACCACCAACTTCATCCTCGACAAGATGGACACCAGCGGCGCCGGTTACTCCGAGGCGCTCGACGAGGCCACCGCCCTCGGGTACGCCGAGGCCGACCCGACCGCCGACGTCGAGGGCTTCGACGCCGCCGCCAAGGCCGCGATCCTCGCCGGGATCGCCTTCCACACCCGCGTCAGGATCGGCGACGTGCACCGCGAGGGCATCACCGAGGTCACCGCCGCCGACATCGCCTCCGCCCGCCGCATGGGCTGCACCGTCAAGCTGCTCGCCATCTGCGAGCGCGCCGCCGACGGGGCCTCCGTCACCGCCCGCGTCCACCCCGCGATGATCCCGCTCAGCCACCCGCTGGCCTCCGTCCGCGAGGCGTACAACGCGGTGTTCATCGAGGCCGACGCCGCCGGACAGCTCATGTTCTACGGGCCCGGCGCCGGCGGCTCCCCGACCGCCTCCGCGGTCCTCGGCGACCTCGTCGCGGTCTGCCGCAACAAACTGGGCGAGGCCACCGGACCCGGTGAGTCCGCCTACACGCGCCTGCCGGTCAGCCCCATGGGCGAGGTCGTCACGCGCTACCACATCAGCCTCGACGTGGCCGACAAGCCGGGCGTGCTCGCCCAGGTCGCGACGGTCTTCGCCGAGCAGGGCGTGTCCATCGACACGGTCCGCCAGCAAGGCCGGCCGGACTCGGACGGCGAGGCATCCCTCGTCGTCGTCACCCACCGCGCGCCCGACGCGGCCCTCTCCGGGACCGTCGAAGCGCTGCGCAAGCTCGACACCGTGCGCGGTGTCGCCAGCATCATGCGTGTTGAAGGGGAGTAAAGGACCCATGACCAGCAAGGGCACCCACCAGTGGCGCGGCATCATCGAGGAGTACCGGGACCGGCTTCCGGTCACGGCGACGACGCCGGTCGTCACGCTTCGTGAGGGCGGTACGCCGCTCGTACCGGCGCAGCTCCTCTCCGAGCGCACGGGCTGCGAGGTGCACCTCAAGGTCGAGGGCGCCAACCCCACCGGTTCCTTCAAGGACCGCGGCATGACCATGGCCATCACCCGGGCCAAGGAGGAGGGGGCGAAGGCCGTCATCTGCGCCTCCACCGGCAACACCTCGGCCTCCGCCGCGGCGTACGCGGTGCGCGCGGGCATGGTCTGCGCCGTCCTCGTACCGCAGGGCAAGATCGCGCTCGGCAAGATGGGCCAGGCCCTCGTGCACGGCGCCAAGATCCTCCAGGTCGACGGCAACTTCGACGACTGCCTCACCCTGGCCCGCGCGCTCTCGGACAACTACCCGGTGGCGCTGGTCAATTCGGTCAACCCGGTCCGTATCGAGGGCCAGAAGACCGCCGCGTTCGAGATCGTGGACGCGCTCGGCGACGCCCCCGACATCCACGTCCTGCCGGTCGGCAACGCGGGCAACATCACCGCGTACTGGAAGGGCTACACCGAGTACGCCGGTGACGGCGTCTCCTCCCGCTCCCCGCGCATGTGGGGCTTCCAGGCCTCCGGTTCCGCGCCCATCGTGCGCGGCGAGGTCGTCAAGGATCCGTCCACCATCGCCACCGCGATCCGCATCGGGAACCCGGCCTCCTGGAACTACGCGCTCGCCGCGCGGGACGAGTCGGGCGGCTTCATCGACGAGGTGACGGACCGGCAGATCCTGTCCGCCTACCGGCTGTTGGCCTCCCAGGAGGGCGTCTTCGTGGAGCCCGCGTCGGCCGCTTCGGTCGCCGGTCTGCTCAAGGCCGCCGAGGAGGGCAAGGTCGACCCCGGCCAGCGCATCGTCTGCACGGTCACCGGCAACGGCCTCAAGGACCCCGACTGGGCCGTCGCGGGCGCCCCGCAGCCGGTCACGGTCCCGGTCGACGCGGCCACCGCCGCCGAGAAGCTCGGACTCGTCTGAGCCGGTGCCGGACGGGCCGCGGCAGCCGCCGCGGCCC
>NZ_JBHXJG010000324.1:0-6787 GCF_042723425.1 Streptomyces sp. NPDC058375
GCGTTCACCCTCACTCGGCGGTGAACGCGGCCCGCAGCTCCTCCTTCAGCGACCGCTGGAACGCCGTCACCAGCGCCTGCACCACGATCGGTTGCATGTCGGCGGAGAGCGACTTCATCGCCGCCACATGCTCCGGGTCGCCCTCGCGCTCCCGGTAGGGGTTCCACACCTCGTCCCGGAACAGCCGGGTCATCTCCTGGGCGGCCGAGCGGGTGTGCTCCAGCAGCACGGTCCGGGCCGCCAGGATCGTCTCGTGGGCGATCGGCACGTCCAGCAGCTCCACCCCGAGCCGCAACAGCCCCAGATCCACCCGGTACGCCCCACCGTCCCCCGCCGGCCGGACCAGCACCCCCATCGCCGCCAGCCGCTCCACATCCGCCTCCGCCAGCGCCCGCCCGGCCCGCCGCTCCAGCTCGGCCCGGGAGAAGTCCTCGGTCTTGTCCGGAGCCCAGGACGCGACCAGCGCCCGATGGATCGCCAGATCGTGGGCGCTCAGGTCGGGCGGCAACTGCTCCAGATACCGTTCGATCGCGGCCAGCGTCATGCCCTGCTGCTGGAGCTCCTCGATCAGCGCGAGCCGGGAGAGATGGTCCGGGCCGTAGTGCCCGACCCGGCGGGGCCCGATGACCGGGGGCGGCAGCAGGCCCCGGGTGCTGTAGAACCGCACGGTGCGCACGGTGACCCCGGCTCGGGCCGCCAGCTCGTCCACTGTGAGCGTCGGCTCGTCGGTCCCCGTCGCCATCTCTGCTCCCCGCCGTCGAACCTCGTATCGGACAGTGCCGGTGTCTCACCAACACTGTGAAAGTGTCCGCCACCGCGGCGGGCCCGTCCACCGCACGGCCCAGATGATCCGGCCGGCCGAGCTGCTGATGGCCGGTACGCCTCATGATGCCGACGTGGTCCAGGCGGAGATCGACGTCCAGTACCGGGCCCAGTCCGAGTACCAGCGGGATGCCATCGTCACCTACACCATGACCCGGCCGGACTGACCCGGTCCGGGCCACGGCTCCCCCCACGCACGGTCACCAGGGTCATCAGGACCTGTTGTCAGTGGCGGCCCGTACGGTGAGGTCATGTCGGAGATCACTTACGTACGGGGGGACGCCACCGCGCCGCGGGGCAAGGGCGTCAAGCTGATCGTCCACGTCTGCAACGACCTCGGCGGCTGGGGCAAGGGCTTCGTCCTGGCCCTCTCGCGCCGCTGGCCGGATCCCGAGGCCGCCTACCGGCGCTGGCACCGGGAGCGAGCGGGCAACGACTTCGCGCTGGGGGCGGCGCAGTTCGTGCAGGTGGGGCCGTATCTCTGGGTGGCTAACATGGTCGGCCAACGGGGCATGCGCACCGGCAGCAAGGGGGTGCCCGTGCGGTACGAGGCGATCGACGCGGCGCTCGCTGCGGTGGCCGTCCGGGCGGGCGAGCTGGGGGCGTCGGTCCACATGCCCCGGATCGGCTGCGGGCTCGCGGGCGGCAAGTGGTCCAGGATCGAGCCGCTGATCGAGCGACGCCTCATATCCGCCGGCCTACCGGTGACGGTGTACGACCACGACTGACGGCCACCGACGACGGTCCCGCACCCCCGCCCCCACGGTTCTCCCTGGGGGCGAGGGACCATGGAGGGGAGAGGACGGGCAGCGCACGGCAGGCCCGCCGAGACCGCGGGAGCACGGATGAGTGGCGCGGACAGCGCGAAAGAGCGCCCGGCGGACGACGACCGGAAGCCCGCACCGGGCCGTGGCGGTGAACGGAACGCCGTACCGGATCGCGGCGGTGCACGGAACCCCGTACCGGATCGCGGCGGTGCACGGAACCCCGTACCGGATCGCGGCGGTGCGCGGAATCCCGTGCCGGGCCGTGCCCGCGGCCCTGAGCCGACGCCGGACCGCGGCAATGTACGAAACCCGGCGCCGGACCGCGGCAAGGCGCGGAACCCCGTACCGGATCGTGCCCGCGACCCCGAGCCGCCTCCGCCCGGCGGAGTGCTCTGGAGCCTGTCCGGCGACATCCGCGCCCTGCTGATGCTGCCCGCCGCCCTCACCCTCCAGGTCGCCCACCCGGCCGTCGGCGCCGGAGTCGACGAGCACTCCGTCTTCCGCACGGACCCGTGGGGGCGCGGCGAGCGCTCGCTGCGCTCGCTCCAGCTCTGGGTGTACGGCGGCGCGGAGGCGGCCGAGGAAGGGCGCAGGCTGCGCGTGCTGCACCGCACCATCCAGGGCACCGACACCCGGGGCCGCCCCTACCACGCCCTGACGCCCGCCAACTACGCCTGGGTGCACGCCACCGGCTTCCCCGTCTACCAGCACGCGGCCCGCTATCTGATACGGCCCATGAGCCCCGCCCAGGAGCGCGCCCTCTACCGGGAGTGGCTCCAGGTCGCCCGGATCCTCGGCATCCACGACCGGGACATGCCCCAGTCCGTCGAGGAGTTCTGGCCGTACTGGGAGAAGACGCTCGCCGAGGAGATCGAGGCGACCACCGTGGTGCGTGAACTGGTCGACGTCGACCAGCCCGTACCGCCGCCGGACCGGGGCCCGTGGCCGCTGCGGATGCTCCTGCGGGCGCTGTGGCCGGTGCTGCTGCCGCCCCTGGCCCGCTTCCGGCGCTTCGTCACCATCGGGCTCATGCCGCCCGACGCCCGCGCGGCCGTCGGGCTGCCGTGGAGCGCCGAGCAGGAGAAGCGGCTGCGCCGGATGTGCGCGGTGCTGCGGGTCGTCGTCCCCGCCCTCCCGGAGCGGCTGCGCTACCTGCCGAGAGCCAGGGCCGCGCGGGCCGCCGAGGCGCGCCGGAACGGCTGAACGCTCAACCGTCCCGACGCACCCGGAGGGTGACCCAGTCAGCGGTGGTCGTGACCGCCCGCGAGGTCCTTGCTGTAGGCGTTCAGCACCGGCAGACCGTCCGCCGTCTCGTCGGTCGTGATGTCGAACCTGCCGACGGCGAGCGTCGTCAGATAGGTCGCATGCGGCTTGTCCGACCGCCAGTTGAAGCGGGTCCAGCCGAGCTTCGAACTCTGTGACCGGAGCACCCCGTTGCTGATCGCCTGGGTGCCGTCCAGCACCGAGACCGACACGTCGTACGTGGCCTTGTCCAGCGGGTGGTCATTGCTCGGGTATCACCACACGGCCGACTCCGGCTCCTGGGCGCAGACCCCGCCGTCCGGGGTCCGCGCCCAGGCGGGTGGCCGCCAGCGCGCTGGGGACGATGAATCTGCGGTGCACGACAAGCTCGAGAAGTCGGGATGGATGATCTTCCGACCGGTCGTCACGAGGCTATGCAGCCGTCCGAGCGCGACGGGGCCTTCCGGGTGCTTCTGTCACACGATCGCCATTGCGTCGTCACGGACGGAAGAGCGCCCGAACGTACGGACAGCGGTGATCACCCCCTGTTGCACAGGAGTTGACCGGGGTAACGTCCGCACATCGCCGACAGACCGACGGGCGTCACGGCGCCCGCCCCCACCCGTTCCGGAGGCAGCAGTTGATGACCCGTCGTGTCGCTCGCGCACTCCACCTGCTCAGCCCGCACCCGTGGCTCGGACCGGTCGCCGGTCCCGCCCGGTCGGAGTTCGCGCCCCCGCGCCGCGGGGCCGGGGCGATGCGCCGGACGGCCGTGGCGGCGACGCTCGCCGCGCTGGCCCTCCCGTTCGCCATCGCACCCGCCGAGGCCGCGCACCGCCCGCCCCGCACCGGGTTCGAGACGAGCGAAGGGATCCGCTGGACCGGCGAGGGGGAGGAGCGGGACTTCCTCGACGCGGTGGACCGGGGAAGCGACCGGGTCTCCGTGGACCGCGTCGGCACGACCGGCCAGGGCCGTCCCCTGAGGCTCGTTCGCGTCGGCCAGGAGCGCCCCGGCGCCACGACCGTACTGCTGATCTGCAGTCAGCACGGGGACGAACCCGCCGGGCGCGAGGCCTGTCTGACCACGATCCGCGACCTCGCGTTCGCCGAGGACCGTGCGACCCGCGCGTTCCTGGCCCGTACGACCCTGCTGGTGCTGCCCACGGCCAACCCCGACGGCCGCGCCGCCGACACCCGCGGCAACGCCGACGGGGTCGACGTCAACCGCGACCACATCGCCCTGGAGACCGCCGAGGCCCGGGCCGTCGCCGCCGTGGTGCGCGACGAACGACCGCAGGTGATCTACGACTTGCACGAGTACGGCGCGACCCCGCCGTACTACGACAAGGACCTGTTCGCCCTCTGGCCGCGGAACCTGAACGTCCATGACGGGGTCCACGATGCCTCCCGCGCCCTCTCCGAGCGCTATGTCCGCCCCGCCGCGACGGCGGGCGGCTACAGCAGCGGGCACTACGGCATCTGGACCGACCCGGCCACCGGAGAGCCGATCAAGCAGGTCGCCGGCGACGGCCAGGAACGCATCCTGCGCAACGCCTCCGGCCTCAAGCACGCCGTCGGCCTGCTCATCGAGTCCCGGGTCGACGCGCTGAGCGACGCGGAGAAGGCCGACCCGGCGCTCAACCACCGGCGCCGGGTCGACTCCCAGATCACCGCGCTCGGCGGTCTCTTCGACTTCACCGACGAGCAGCGCGCCCGGCTCCGCGCCGCCACCGCCCTCTCCCGCCTGACCGGCCTGGCCGACCGGGGGCCCGTCTATCTGGGAGGCGCCGACAACGACCCGGCCGAGCCGTCCGAGGTCCTGGTCGACCCGCCGTGCGGCTACCGGCTGGACGCCGCCCAGTACACGGCGGTGAAGGACGAGCTGGCCCTGCACGGGGTACGGTCCCGACCGGACGGAGGTGGCGCATATGTGCCCCTTCGTCAGTCCGCCCGGAACCTGATTCCCCTCTTGCTCGATCAACGGGCGACATATCGAATCGCAAACGGTCAAGCCGATATGCCTTGTTGATCCTTCGAGATCATGGGCAGGTGTGGTACTGCCTACAGGGAGCGATTTTCAGACTCGGTGAAAGGTGCCATTTGTGTCCCAGGACGACCAGACGACGGACGGGCGGGAAGGGCTGGCGGTCACGGCAGACCTTCCCCCCGAACCGCTCAGTACCAGGACTCCGACCACTGACCGGGTGGTCTTCGGTGTCACGGCGGTTCTCACCCTCGCCTTCGTCGTTTGGGGTGCGACCGCCACCGGCTCCCTGGAGACCGTCTCCAGCAAGCTGCTCACCGGGCTGATCCACAACGGCGGCTGGGCCTTCATGCTGGCCGCGTCGGCCTTCGTCATCTTCGCCCTGTGGCTGGCCATCAGCCGGTACGGCAAGATCTGCCTCGGCCAGGAGGGAGAGCAGCCGGAGTTCCGGACCATCTCCTGGATCGCGATGATGTTCAGCGCCGGCATGGGCATCGGGCTGATGTTCTGGGGTGTGAGCGAGCCCCTCGCCCACTTCCGGACCCCACCGCCGGGCACCGACCCGGCCGACTCGGCCGAGGCCATGCAGACGGCGATGGCGACCACGCTCTTCCACTGGACGCTGCATCCCTGGGCCATCTACGCGGTGGTCGGGCTCGCCATCGCCTACAGCGCCTACCGGATGCGCAGGCGGCAGACGATCAGCGCGGTCTTCGAGCCCCTGATCGGCAAGCGCCACGCGTACGGCGGCGTCGGCCGCGTCATCGACATCCTGGCCATCTTCGCCACGCTGTTCGGCTCGGCGGCCTCCCTGGGCCTCGGCGCGCTCCAGATCGGCAGCGGCATCCAGGAGCTGGACTGGCTGGAGAAGGCCGGCACCGGACTTCTCGTCACCGTCATCGCGGTGCTGACCGTCGCCTTCGTCGCCTCCGCCGTCTCCGGCGTCGAGAAGGGCATCCAGTGGCTGTCCAACATCAATATGGTGCTGGCTCTGCTGCTCATCGTGTTCGTCTTCATCGCCGGCCCCACGATCTTCGTGCTCGACCTGGTGCCCACCTCCCTCGGCGCGTACATCAGCGACCTGGGGCAGCTCGTCGGCCGCACCGAGGCGACCGGCGGCGGTGACGTGGCCGACTGGCTCGGCAGCTGGACGGTCTTCTACTGGGCCTGGTGGATCTCCTGGACGCCCTTCGTCGGCATGTTCATCGCCAGGATCAGCCGCGGCCGGACGATCCGTCAGTTCGTCGGCGGCGTCATCCTGGTGCCGAGCACCGTCAGCCTGATCTGGTTCGCCGTCTTCGGCGGCTCGGCCATGAAGCTGGACGAGGCCGGGAAGCTCACCGGCGCCGAAACCCCGGAGGCGCAGCTGTTCGGCGTCCTCCAGGAGTTCCCGATCGCCACCGTGACGAGCCTCCTGGTGATGATCCTGGTCGCCATCTTCTTCGTCTCCGGCGCGGACGCCGCCTCGATCGTCATGGGCACCCTCTCGCAGAAGGGCGTCCTCGAACCGAGCAAGTGGGTCGTCATCTTCTGGGGCGTCGTGACCGGGGCCGTGGCCGCGATCATGCTGCTCATCGGCGACGGCGAGGAGAACGCGCTCCAAGGGCTGCAAAACCTCACCATCCTGGTGGCCGCCCCCTTCGCCATCGTGATGATCGGCATGTGCGTGGCCCTGATGCGGGACCTGCGCAAGGACCCGCAGATCGTGCGCCAGGAGTTCGGTGTGGAAGCGGTCGAGTCGGCGGTGATCGAAGGGCACGCCAAGTACGACGGCGACTTCGAGATCCGGATCGGCCCCGGGACCACGCCGGTCGCGGACGAGCGCCACATGCACGAGTCCGGCGGATCGGGTTCGACAGCCACGGAGAAGCGCCCCTCCGACTGATCGCTAGAAGAAGCAGAAGCAGAAGCGAAGCAGAAGCAGAAGCGCACAACCGCGCAGGCGCACAGCTGAGTGAGCGCACAACCGCTC
>NZ_JBHXJG010000325.1:0-6772 GCF_042723425.1 Streptomyces sp. NPDC058375
GCCTAGGACTTGTCGGCGGGCTTTGCGGCGCCCTCGGCGAGAGAGGCGGCCGGCTCGGCCGCCTCCGCCGTCCCACCCGCGTCCTTCGTCTCCGGGGCGTCCGGTGCGTCCGCCGTCGGCGCGGTGCGGCCGCCCAGGCCGGGCAGCGGCCAGTGGCGGTTGACCAGGAACACCGCGCCGGCCAGGACCACCAGCAGACCGCCGATGATCGCCAGGGCGATCCCGACCCCGCTGGAACCCTTCGAGCCCGAGGCGTGCGTGGCCTCCGCCTGGCTCCCCGTGCCCTGGTCCGCGCCGGCGGCGGGCACCGCGCCCTTGCCGCCGGTGGCGGTCCCGGTGTCCACGGACTTCGGCGGCACCAGCTGGCCGACCGGGGTCACCTTGCCGCTCGCGGCGAAGCCCCAGTCGAGGAGGTGGGCGGCCTCCTTGTAGACGGCGTGGCTCTCCTCCGCCGCCGGGTTCATGACCGTGACCAGCAGGACCTTGCCGTTGCGCTCTGCGACGCCGGTGAAGGTGTTGCCCGCGTGGGTGGTGTAGCCGTTCTTGACGCCCGCGATGCCCTGGTACGGATCCACGCCGATGTCCCCGGTGATCAGCCGGTTGGTGTTCGAGATCTCGAACGACTCGCGCTTCTTCCCCTTCTTCTTCTCGCCGGGGAAGTCGGCCGACGCGGTCGCCGCGTACTCGCGGAAGTCCTTCTTCTGCATCCCGCTGCGGGCGATCAGCGTCAGGTCGTACGCGCTGGAGACCTGGCGCGGTGCGTCGTACCCGTCCGGCGAGACCACCACGGTGTCCAGGGCCTGGAGCTCCTCGGCGTGCTTCTGCATGGCGGCCACCGTCTCCGGGACACCGCCGTACATCTCCGAGAGCACGTGCACCGCGTCGTTGCCCGACCGCAGGAACACCCCGAGCCACAGGTCGTGGACCGTGTAGGTGTGGTCCTCCTTGACCCCGACGAGGCTGCTGCCCTCGCCGACCCCCGCCAGCTCGTCCTCCGACACCTTGTGGGTCTCGGTGGGCTGGAGTGCGGGCAGCACCGTGTCCGCGAAGAGCATCTTCAGGGTGGAGGCCGGCGGCAGCCGCCAGTGGGAGTTGTGCGCCGCCAGGACGTCCCCGTTCTCCGCGTCCGCGACGATCCACGACCGGCCCGACAGCTTCTTCGGCAGCACCGGCGCCCCCGGTCCCAGGTTGACCTGGGTGCCGGCCTTGCCGAGCTGCTCCCCGCCGAGGCTGGACATCGTGCTCGGCGGCTTGGGCTGTTTGTCGTCGCTCTTGTCCTTGTCGGCCGCCGCGGCGGGACTGAGAACGAAACCGGACAACAAGGCGGCGGAGGTGACCGTGAGGGCGATCTTTTTCAGAGCAGGCACGGTCGGAAACGTACAGGGCGAAGATGTGGATGAGGACCCGGACCGGCTGACCCGCCGCAGGGAACGCCGGGACGGCCCCGTTCGGGCGTCACCCCGGAGGAGGGGACCGGAGGGCGGCGGTGATACTGGACCCATGAAGCTCAGCCACCGCGTGTCCTGGTTCCTGCTCGCGTTCGGGGTGTGGAGCTGGTTCATCTGGATCACTTTCGTCAAGAATCTGTGGCAGGACGGCAGTGGCCTCGCCTTCGACGACGCGGGTGATCCGACCGGCTACTTCTGGGTGCACCTGCTGCTCGCCATCACGTCCTTGTCTCTGGGGACGGCGGTCGGCGTGATCGGGTTGCGCGGAGTCCGGGCTTTGCGCGACAAGCGCGCATGACGACGGGAACATGGGGAAGCTCGGATGGCAGCAGTGGTCTTCGCTCTGGTGGCGCTCGTGGTGCTGGCGCTGCTCGGCGCCGTGCACCGGTATCTGTGGCGGCGTTTCGTCGGTGACACCACCGCACCGGGCAGCGCGCTGCGCCGGGTGGGCACCGTCGCCGCCTTCGTCCTGCCGCTGCTGAGCGTCGGCGCCATGACGTCCGGCCGGGTGGGCGCCCCCTTCTGGCTCCAGCAGGTGCTGGCCTGGCCGGGCTTCCTGTGGCTGGCCTGCCTGCTCTACCTGACGCTGGCGCTGCTCGTGGGCGAGGTCGTACGCCCGGTGCTCCTGCGGGTCCTCGCGCGGCGCGACGCGCGGGCCGCCGGGGCCGAAAGCGGAACGGCTTCCGGAAGCCTCGCCGAGGCCCCGGACGAGACCCGTCCCCGTACCGAAGAGCTGGTGCCGTCCCGGTCCGCCGGGGCCTCCTCCCCCTCGGAGGCGGTGGCGCGTACGGTGGCCGATCCCGTGGCGGAAACGGAACCGGAATCGGGATCGGGATCGGAACCAGCGGCGAAACCGGCTGCCACCGCCCCGGAGGCCTCCGCCCCGGCCCCGGCTTCGGCAGAGGCCGCCACCCCCGGCCCCTCCCGCCGCCTCTTCGTCTCCCGGGTCGTCGGCGGCGCGGCGGCCGCCGCCGGGCTCGCCACCGTCGGGTACGGCACGCACAACGTGCTGAGCGGGCCGAGCGTCAAGCGGATCACCGTCCCGCTGACCAGACTGCCCCGCGCCGCCCACGGCTTCCGGATCGCCGTGGTCAGCGACATCCACATCGGCCCGATCCTCGGCCGCGCCCACACCCGCCGGATCGTCGACACGATCAACGCGACCTCGCCCGACCTGGTCGCCGTCGTCGGCGACCTCGTCGACGGGTCCGTCGCGGACCTGGGCTCCGCCGCCGAACCGCTGGCCGCCCTGCGCGCCAGGCACGGCAGCTACTTCGTCACCGGCAACCACGAATACTTCTCCGGTGCCGAGCAGTGGGTCGATCACGTCCGCGAACTCGGCCTGATCCCGCTGGAGAACGCCCGGGTCGAGATCGAGGGCTTCGACCTCGCCGGCGTCAACGACATCGCGGGCGAGACCGAGGGCCAGGGGCCCGACTTCATCCGCGCGCTGGGCGACCGGGACCGGGGCCGCGCCGCCGTCCTGATGGCGCACCAGCCGGTCGTCATCCACGACGCCGTCGAGCACGGCGTCGACCTCCAGCTCTCCGGCCACACCCACGGCGGACAGCTCTGGCCCGGCAACCTCCTCGCCGAGCTGGCCAACCCCACCGTCGCCGGCCTCGAACGCTACGGCGACACCCAGCTCTTCGTCTCGCGCGGCGCGGGCGCCTGGGGCCCGCCCGTCCGGGTGGGCGCCCCGGCCGACATCACCGTGGTGGAGCTGGCCTCCCGTCAGGCGTAACGCTCCGTTGCGGGTGCGCCGGTCCGGCGGCGTCCGGCCCGGCATCATGAAATCCACACCGAAGGGTCACCGTCAGCGACGGGAACCCGCTGGTGGGAGACGCGAAACAGCCTTTTCGGACAGGGCTTCCCGCACGTGTCCAGCAAAAGGCTGTGAGCGCCCCATTTACTCTTCCAGATGTGAAAATCGTGTGATTGGGTAAGCGCGAACATGCGGCGACGTGCGCGTCACAAACGCGACCGCCGTGGTGGGGCTGGTAAGGGAGAGCACGGCAATGCGGTCGGTCCGGGTACGGATTCTCGCGATTCTCGCGGTATTGGTCATAGCGGGCGTCGGTGCCTGGCAACTGCTCCCGTCGGGGGAGGCGAAGACCGACGCGATCACGGTCGGGACATCGGACGTCGTCACCTCGCTCGACCCGGCCGGCGCCTACGACGCGGGCTCCTGGGCGATCTACAGCAACATCTACCAGTCGCTGATGACGTTCAAGCCCAACGCCGTCACACCCGAACCGGACGCCGCCGAGAGCTGCGGGTTCGTCGGGCAGAAGCTCCAGACGTACCAGTGCAAGCTCCGTGACGACCTGACCTTCTCCAACGGCCGCAAGATCACCGCCGAGGACGTCAAGCACTCCTTCGACCGGATCTTCCGGATCAAGTCCGAGGTCGGCCCCGCGGGTCTCTTCCCCACCCTCAAGACGGTGACGACCGAGGGCCGCACGATCACGTTCAACCTGTCCGGCAGGGACGCGACCTTCCCGCAGAAGATCGCCACCGGCGCCGCAGCGATCGTCGACCCCACCAAGTACCCCGAGGACAAGCTCCGTCCGGGCAACGAGGTGGACGGCTCCGGCCCGTACGTCCTCAAGTCGTACGAATCGGGGAGCCGCGCCGAGCTGGTCCCGAACCTGAAGTACCGGGGCGCGCTCAAGAAGACCGGCGAAGCGGTCAACATCCGCTACTTCAAGACCTCCGAGGAACTCCAGACGTCCTGGGACAACGACGAGGTGGACATCGCCCACCGCCAGCTGCCGTCCGAGACCCTCGCCGACCTCGACGTCAACGACCCGGACGTGCGGGTGACCGAGGCGGCCAGCGCCGAGATCCGCAACATCATCTTCAACTCCCGGACGGACTCGCCGTTCGGGGAGAAGAAGGTCCGCCAGGCCGTCGCCGCGCTCCTCGACCGGGGCCCGCTGGTCCGGAAGGTCTACCAGGGCACGGTCGACCCGCTGTACTCGCTGATCCCCACCGGCTACATCGGGCACAGCACCCCGTTCTTCGACGCCTACCCCTCCTCCGACCCGGCGCGCGCCAAGCAACTGCTGGAGCAGGCCGGGGTGCAGACGCCGGTCGCCATCGACTTCGCCTACCGCGAGGGCGACATGTACACCAAGGAGACCGCCGAGCTGCGCCGTCAGCTGGAGAAGGACGGGCTGTTCAAGGTCTCGGTCCAGGCCGTGGAGTGGACGAAGTACCAGAAGGAGTACGCGGCCGGTAAGTACGACATGTACACCGTCGGCTGGTTCCCCGACTTCCCGGACCCCGACACCTTCAGCCAGCCGCTCGTCGGCACCGGGAACGTCCTGCACAGCGGCTACTCCAGCAAGAAGATGGACCAGCTGATCGCGGCCACGCAGCAGTTCAGCGACCGCAGCCGGACCTCGAACGACTTCAAGGAGATGCAGTCGCTGGTCGGCGAGGACGTCCCTTTGCTGCCGCTGTGGCAGAAGAAGGACTACGTCGTCGCCAAGTCCGAGGTCGCCGGCTCGCAGTACCTCTCCGACGGCACCGGCACCTGGCGCCTGTGGGAGCTCAGCCGGATCTGACGGACCCGCCCCGGCCGACGCGGCCTGGGCGCGGGGTCAGTCCGACGGCCGGGGCGTCTTCGCTCCGGCCGTCTCCGTACCACCCGGCAGGAACTCCACCAGCAGCCCGTGGATCTGCCGCACCAGCGGTCGCAGCACCCGGAACCGGGAGAGCGCGATGGCCCGCGCGGCGATCGGCGCGGTGCGCTCGACCAGCCGGCGGCTGCGCTCGGCGTCCTCGCTGCGGTCGTACACCCAGAACAGCACCAACCCCATCTGCATCAGCCACATCACCTGCGGCAGCAGCGGGGCCAGTTCCGGGTCGCTCTTGACGTCCGCCCCGGCGATGCAGCGCTCGTGGATGGAGATCGCCGCGTCGCGGGCGGCCGCCGAGTCCTCCGAGAACGGGGAGAGCGGGCTGTCCGGATCCGCCGCGTTCTTGAAGAACTGGGCGGCGAAGCGGTGATACGGCTCAGCCACGTCCAGCCAGCCCAGCAGCACGCCCCTGATGCGTACGGTCAGATCGCCGTCGCCCTCCAGCACGGGCCGGACCGCCGCCGCGTGTTCGCCGGCGATCCGGTCGTAGAAGCCCTGGACCAGGTGCTCCTTCGAGGAGAAGTAGTAGTAGGCGTTCCCGACCGAGACGCCCGCCTCCTGGGCGATGGCCCGCATGGTCGTCCGGTCGTAGCCCCGCTCCGCGAAGAGCCGGAGCGCCGTCTCGAGAATCAGCGTGCGGGTCTGCTCGCTCTTCGCGGCCTTGGCCGGCTTCTTCTCCTGCACGTTCTTCTCTTCCTTCACCACGGGCCCAAGGTTAGCGGGGGCCCCACGGGCCGCCGGGCGGGGCGGCGCACTCGCGGGCCCCGGGGGCGCAGGGCGGGACGGCCGTCGAGCGGTAGCGGGCGGCGGCCAGCACGGTCCCCCGGGCGAAGGGCCGCCCGGCGGGGGTGGTCAGCCAGTGGGCCCTGGAGCGGTACTTGGCCAGCGCCCACAGGCAGACGATCCAGGCGTCCGTCTCCCGGTAGACCTGCCCCAGGTCGCCGACCACGGTGATCTCCCGGAGCGTCGCCGTGTGGTCCAGCTCCGGGAACCGCCGCCGCGCCTCGGGCGACCCCGCCGGTACGAGGTCCAGCGGCACGAGCTGCCGCTGCCGCTGGAGCCAGCCCCGCAGATGGACGCAGAGCGGGCACTGCGCGTCGTAGAGCACGGTCAGCCGGCGTACGGGGGCGGGCGCGGTCACCGGACTCACTGCCCCGGCGCGGGCGCGGGCGCGGCCCACGGGCCCTGGGGCCCGGGAGGCGTCCAACCCTGCGGCGGGACCGGCGGGGTCTGCTCGCGCTCCAGGGCGCTGCGGCGGCGGATGCGGCTGAGCACCCACACATTGCCCAGGTGCATCACGCCGAGCACCAGCAGGACGACGCCGACCTTCACCGAGAGGGCCTCGAACAGCTCGCGGGCGTCGGCCACCCCGTCGGCGTATCTCAGGTACAGCGTGACGAACCCGAGGTTGACCAGGTAGAAGCCGACCACCAGCAGGTGGTTGACGGCGTCGGCGAGCTTTTCGTTCCCGTGCAGCACATCGGCGAGGAAGATCCGCCCGTTGCGGCTGAGCGTGCGGGCGACCCAGACGGTGAGCGCCACGCTGATCAGCAGGTAGATGACGTACGCGACAACAGTGAGGTCCATGCCCCACCCTCCCTTGAACGCGTTCAAAAATACTCTCGGGCATGACTGTAGACCCCTTCTTGAACATGTTCAAGAAGGGGTCTACAGCCA
>NZ_JBHXJG010000326.1:0-6729 GCF_042723425.1 Streptomyces sp. NPDC058375
GCCCCCCACGCGCGGGGCTCCTCAGCGCCCCGATCTCGCGGGCAGCGCCTGCACGGCCTGGTCCAGCGCCTGGAGGAAACGATTGGTCGTGGCCCGGTCGCGGACCGCGAGCCGCAGCCACTGCGGCCCGAGCCCCGGGAACGTATCGCCGCGCCGGGCCGCGAACCCCAGCAGCCGCAGCCGCTCCCGCACCTCCGCCGCCCGCTCAAGACGCACCAGCACGAACGGCCCCCGGGCCGCCTCCACCGCCTCCACCTCGCTGAACTCGGCGAGACCGGCGAGCAGATGGGCCCGGTCCACCGTGATCCGGTCCGCCGCCTGAGCCGCCTCCACCAGCGCCCGCGGCTCCATGCACGCCTCCGCCGCCGCCAGCGCCGGGGACGACACCGGCCACAGCGGCTGCGCCTCGGCCAGCAGCGCCACCGTCTCCGGCTCGGCCAGGACGTAACCGATCCGCAGCCCGGCGAGCCCCCACGTCTTGGTGAGGCTGCGCAGCACCACGAGCCCCGGAATGTCCGTCCGGTCGCACAGCGCCTCGCGCTCGCCCGGCACGACGTCCATGAACGCCTCGTCGACCACCAGCGTCCGCCCGGGCCGCGCCAGCTTCTCCAGCAGGGCCGCCGGGTGCAGCACGGACGTCGGGTTCGTCGGATTGCCGATCACCACGAGGTCCGCCTCCTCGGGCACCGCCGCCGGATCGAGCCGGAAGCCGTCCTCCTCCCGCAGCAGCACCCGCCCCACCCCGTGCCCGGCCGCCCGCAGCGCCGCCTCCGGCTCCGTGAACTGCGGGTGCACCACGACCGGGCAGCGGGCCGGGAGCGCCCGGGCGACCAGGACGAATGCCTCGGCCGCGCCCGCCGTCAGCAGCACCCGCTCCACCGGCAGCCCGTGCCGGCCGGCGACCGCGGCGCAGGCGGACGACCCGTCGGGATAGGCGGCCAGCGAGGTGAGCGACGCGGCTATCCGCTCGCGCAGCCACGGGGGAGGGGTGTGGGTGCGGACGTTCACGGCGAGATCGGTCAGATTCTCGCCGCGCACCTCCGCGTCGCCGTGGTGCCGCAGGTCCGGCCCGGCGCTCTCGATGTCCTGCGTGGGGGGATGCGTGGGGGGAGTCATGGCAGCCATGGTGAACGGGCGGGAGCCTGCCGTCACCGGTGAGGTGGAAGTTTTCCTCCCGGAAACATCGAAAGTCCCGGCGGCGGCCGGAAACCGGCGGGCCACCGCACAGGTCGCCATCCCCTTCCCCGCCGCCCCCCCGCCCGGGGCGCGGGTCTTCGGAACCACCAGCTCGTCCGCCTCGATCAACGCCGCCGCCTCCGCGACCGACGCCGTGCCCACCGCCGCGCCCACCGCCCCCGAGGGGTGCGGCACCCGCACCGCGGCCAGCGCCCCGGCCGGATGGGTCCGCACCGGCACCCCGAGCCGGGCCGCCGCCCCCACGATCCCCGGCTCGTCCCCCTTGGCGTCGACGGTCGCCACCTCCACCACGTCCGCCGGATCCAGCCCCGCCCCGCTCAACACCGCCGCGATCAGGGCGAACACCACATCGCCCGAGGCGCCCCGGCGCGCGCCGACCCCCACCACAAGACTGCGGGCGCCGGACTCCGGTCCAGGGCCGACGGGTGCTCCGGTCATCGGCGGAGTCCTGCCTTTCAGGTCAAACGTCTCGGTGGTACGTCGGTGGTACGGGGGAGCGGGCGCGGCAGCTCCGTATACGAAGCACGGACCCGGGCGACGGGAGGCGCACGGCGTACGGCGCCGATAAGGACACCCTCAGATGCGGAGAGGGGGCCCGATCGGCTAGCAAGGCCCCATGGCGGTGTTCGTCGCGCTCGGCGCGTTCCTGATGACCCTGGCCGGCGGCTGGGTCGCCCAACGCGTCACCGACCGCCGTCATCTGGTGCTCGGCCTCGCGGGCGGGCTGATGCTCGGCGTGGTCGGGCTCGACCTCCTGCCGGAGGCGATCGAGGCCGCGAGCGCCCCGGTGTTCGGAGTGCCCGCCGCCCTGCTGCTCTTCGTGGGCGGCTTCCTGGTGGCCCATCTGGTCGAGCGGCTGCTCTCCGTACGCCAGGTGGCACACGGGGCGAGCGGCGAACGCGTGCCGCAGGTGGGGCTGACGGCGGCCGCCGCGATGGTCGGCCACAGCCTGATGGACGGCATCGCGCTCGGCGCCGCCTTCCAGGTCAGCGGCTCCATGGGCGTGGCCGTCGCGCTGGCGGTGATCAGTCATGACTTCGCCGACGGATTCAACACGTACACCCTCACCAGTCTGTACGGGAACGCCCGCCGCAAGGCGCTCCTGATGCTGTTCGCGGCCGCCGTGGCACCCGTCGTGGGCGCGGCGACGACGCTGCTGTTCACCCTTCCGGAGGAACTGCTCGGCGGCTATCTCGGCTTCTTCGGCGGAGCGCTGCTCTACCTGGCCGCTGCCGAGATCCTTCCCGAGGCGCACCACACCCATCCCGCCCGCTCCACCCTTCTCTGCACCATCGGGGGCGTGGGCTTCATCTGGCTGGTCGTCGGCATCGCGGAGTGAGCCACGCGTACGCCCGCACACGCTGCCGAGACGAACGCGCGGGTCGCTCACCGTGCCCGGCAGTGCTCGACGAACCGCCGGGCCACCTCGGGCGACGCGGCCCAGTGGGTGTGCAGATAGCTCGCGTGCACGCCCCGCTGGACGTACCCCTCGACCCGCCGCTCCGGCTGGTGCATGCCCCAGGCCGGCGTGGTCCCCGCCCCCGGGTCCAGCACCGTGCGGTGGAACTCGTGCCCCCGCATCCGGGTGCCCGCCGCCGCCAGCGGACTGTCCGAGACCGCCACCGCCTGCCGGTAGCCGAGGGTGAGCCGCTCCGACATCCGGGCCTCGGCGTCGAGCACCCCGCACATGGGCCGCCCGTCCAGCTCCCGCGCCAGATACAGCAGCCCCGCGCACTCGGCGGCCACCGGGGCACCGCTCAGGGCCAGCTCCGTGATCGCCTGCCGCAACGGCTCGTTGGCCGACAGCTCGGGGGCGTACATCTCCGGGAACCCGCCGCCGATCACGAGCCCCGCCGTGCCCACCGGCAGCTTCTCGTCCCGCAGCGGGTCGAACGTCACAACCTCCGCACCGGCCGCCGTCAGCAGCTCGGCGTGCTCCGCGTACGCGAAGGTGAACGCGGCCCCGCCCGCCACCGCGACGACGGGCCGGGGCCCTTGACCGGAGGCGGCGGCGACGGGCCGGGGCCCTTCCGCCGGGGCGTACGCGGGCTCCCACGGCTCGTCCGCCAGCGCGGGGGCCGTCCGGGCCAGCGCCAGCAGCACGTCCAGGTCGCACCCGGCGCGCACGCGTTCGCCCATGGCCCGTACGGCCTCCACCGCGTCGCTCTGCCGCTCGGCCACCGGGACCAGACCCAGGTGGCGCGAGGGCGTGGCGACCTGCGGGGCCCGCCGGATCACGCCGAGGACCGGCAAGCCCGACTCGTCCAACGCGTCCCGCAACAGCGCCTCGTGCCGGTCGGAGGCCACCTTGTTCAGGATCACCCCGCCGATCCGGACCTGGGGATCCCAGGAGGCGAACCCGTGCACCAGGGCCGCCACCGACCGGGACTGCGAGGAGGCGTCCACCACCAGCACCACGGGAGCCCGGAGCAGCTTGGCCACCTGGGCGGTGGACGCCAGCTCACCCTGCCCCGAGGCGCCGTCGTACAGCCCCATCACCCCCTCGACCACGGCGAGGTCGCACCCCGCCGACCCGTGCGCGAACAGCGGGGCGACGAGATCCGTCCCGCACATGTACGCGTCGAGATTCCGGCCGGGCCGGCCCGTCGCCAGGGAGTGGTAGCCCGGGTCGATGTAGTCCGGCCCCACCTTGTGCGGCGAGACGGCAAGCCCGCGCGCGGCGAAGGCGGCCATCAGACCGGTGGCGACGGTGGTCTTGCCGCTGTTGGAAGCCGGAGCGGCGATGACCAGACGGGGCACATTCACCACTCGATGCCCCTCTGGCCCTTCTGACCCGCGTCCATCGGGTGCTTGACCTTCGACATGTCGGTCACGAGATCGGCGGCCTCGATCAGCGCGTCCGGCGCGTTGCGGCCGGTGATCACCACATGCTGGGTGCCGGGCCGGTTCCGCATCACCTCGACGACCTCGTCGGCGTCGATCCAGCCCCAGTGCATCGGATAGGCGAACTCGTCGAGCACGTACAGCTTGTACGTCTCGGCCGCCAGGTCGCGCTTGACCTGCTCCCAGCCCTCGCGGGCCTTCTCCTCGTTGTCGAGCTGGCCGTCGCGCTGGACCCAGGACCAGCCCTCGCCCATCTTGTGCCAGTCGACGGTGCCGCCCTCGCCGCTCGCGCCCAGCACCTTCAGTGCGTTCTCCTCGCCGACCTTCCACTTCGCCGACTTCACGAACTGGAACACCCCGATCGGCCACCCCTGGTTCCAGGCCCGCAGCGCGAGCCCGAAGGCGGCGGTCGACTTGCCCTTGCCGATGCCCGTGTGGACGAACAGGAGCGGGCGGTTGCGGCGCTGACGGGTGGTGAGCCCGTCGTCCGGCACCGATATCGGCTGTCCCTGCGGCATTAAGCGGCCCTCCCGGCTGCGGTGACGTCCTTGACGAGCCCGGCGATCGAGTCGGCCCGCAGCTCGTCGAGCGTGACGGCGGTGCCTCCCAGTTCCCGGGCCAACTCCCCGGCGAGACCGAGGCGTACGTACCCCGACTCGCAGTCCACGACGACCGAGGCCGTCCCCTCCGAGCGGTGCAGCCGCCCGGCCCGCCCCGCGAGCGCCACGGGCTCCGGCCCGCCGGTCGCCCGCCCGTCCGTGACGACGACGAGCAGCGGCCGCCGCGACGGATCGCGCAGCCGCTCGACGCGCAGCACGTCATGGGCCTTGAGCAGCCCGGCGGCGAGCGGAGTGCGCCCGCCGGTCGGCAGCGACTCCAGCCGGGCGGCGGCCGCGTCCACGGACGAGGTCGGCGGCAGCGCCACGTCGGCCTCCTTGCCCCGGAAGGTCACCAGACCGACCTTGTCCCGCCGCTGGTAGGCGTCCAGCAGCAGCGACAGCACGGCCCCCTTGACCGCGCTCATCCGCTGCCGGGCCGCCATCGACCCGGACGCGTCCACGACGAACAGCACGAGGTTGCCCTCCCGCCCCTCGCGGGTCGCCTGCCGCAGATCGTCCCGGCGCACCACGAGCCCGCGCCCGGAGCGCCCGCGCGAGCGCTGGTGCGGGGCGGCGGCCTGCACGGTCGCGGCCAGGTGCAGCTTGGTCAGTGCGCCCTGCGGCCGGACCGCTCCAGTGGTCCGACCATGCGCTGTGCGGGCCCGGGAGCGCCGCCCCGCAGCACCCTCGCCGAGCCCCGGCACGCTGAGCATCTTCGTCCGGAACGGCTCGGCGGACGCCACCGGCTGCTGCTCCCCACCGGCGGGCCGGCCGGGCGCGTCGGGGGCGCCCTCGGGGGCCTGCGACGGCGTGTCGTCCGAACCGCCGCCCGGGTGGGGCGGCGTACGGTCCTCCCCGTCGGCCTGGGGCGGCACGCCCCCACCTCCGCCCCCGCCGCCGTCGTCCCCACCCCCGTCGGGGTCGGGCTGGTCATCGTCGTTGTCGTCCTGCGGACCGGCCTCGTCCAGGGTCCGGTCGAGCTTGTCCTCGTCCAGGCCAGGCGCGTCGAACGGGTTGCGGCGACGCCGGTGGGGGAGCGCCAGCAGAGCTGCCTGCCGTACGTCGTCGGCGGTGACCTCCTCGCACCCCGCCCAGGCGGCGAGCGCGGTGGCGGTACGGGCCATCACGATGTCGGCCCGCATCCCGTCGACCTCGAACGCGGCGCAGGTGGCGGCGATCTGACGTAGCACGCCGTCGCCGAGCACGACGCGGGGGAGCAGGGCACGCGCGGCGGCGATCCGCTCCCGCAGGGCCGACTCCTCCTCGGCCCAGCGCGCGGCGAACCCCTCGGGATCGTCGTCGTACGCGAGCCGCCGCCGCACGACCTCCACCCGCTCGTCGGTGTCCCGAGACGCGGCCACCTCGACGGTCAGCCCGAACCGGTCCAGCAACTGCGGCCGGAGCTCGCCCTCTTCCGGGTTCATCGTCCCGACCAGCAGGAACCGCGCCGCATGCCGTACGGAGACGCCTTCGCGCTCGACGTACGAGGCACCCATGGCCGCCGCGTCCAGCAGCAGGTCCACCAGGTGGTCGTGGAGGAGGTTGACCTCGTCGACGTACAGGATCCCGCGATGCGCGTCGGCCAGCAGCCCCGGCTCGAACGCCTTCACGCCCTCCGACAGCGCCCGCTCGATGTCCAACGCCCCCACGAGCCGGTCCTCGGACGCCCCGACAGGCAGCTCCACGGTCCGCGCCGGACGCGACACACCGGCGGCCTCCGCGTGCGGCCCATCAGGACACGCCGGATCGGGCGAGACGGGATCACAGGAGAACCGGCACCCGGGCACGACGGAGACCTCGGGCATCAGCGCGGCGAGCGCCCGCACGGCGGTGGACTTGGCGGTCCCCTTCTCGCCCCGCACGAGCACCCCGCCCACGGCCGGGCTGACGGCATTCAGCAACAGCCCGAGCCGCAGGTCGTCCTGCCCGACGATCGCGGTGAAGGGGTAGGGCGTACTCACAAGGCCTCCTCGTTGACGTGCTGTTCAGCTTTATGACCAAGCCCCTGGGGCGTGGCTTCCACGGACCCGGCAAAATCAAGCCCCCGGCCCCTTGGCCCGGCGGACCCGGGATTTTCACGCCCCTGCGG
>NZ_JBHXJG010000327.1:0-6689 GCF_042723425.1 Streptomyces sp. NPDC058375
ACGGACAACCGTCCGTCGCGCCACCGGCGTATCCGCTTACGGTCGTCCCGCTGCGAGTCGCCGTTTCAACGGCGGCCGCCCACAAGGGAGATCGGGGGTGTACTCGTGCGGATCGGACTGCTCACCGACGGTGGTTATCCGTATGCGACCGGTGAGTCCAGACTCTGGTGCGACCGACTGGTGCGCGGGCTGCCGCAGCACGAGTTCGACCTGTTCGCGCTGAGCCGCTCCGCCCACCAGGAGGACCGGGGTTGGGTCCAACTGCCCTACCAGGTCAGCCGGGTGCGCACCGCGCCGCTGTGGACCCCCGAGGACGGCACCCTGCGCGGCAGCGGCGAACGCGGCCTGCTGGCCCGGCTGGTGACCGGCGGCGAGCAGTCCTACGGGCGGCGCGACCGCAAGCGCTTCACCGACCGCTTCAGCGCGCTCGCCACCGCGGTCTGCACCCCCGACGAGACCGGTACGGAAGCGGGCGAGGGCCCCGGCGCGAAGCTGTTCGCCGAAGGGCTCTACGGTCTGGCCGAGCTGGCCCGCGATCGCGGCGGACTCCACCTCGCCCTGCGCTCCGAGACCACCGTACGGATCCTGGAGGCCGCCTCCCGCGCCCGCGGCACCGGCCGGACCGTGCAGAGCGCCACCGTCCCCGACCTTCTCGCCTTCGCCGCCGAGCTGGAACGCGCGCTGCGCCCGCTCTCGCTGGACTGGTACGACCAGGAGAGCCTCGGCGCGGTCGACCTCTGCCACGCGGCCTCCGGCGGGGCGGCCGCCCTCCCTGGTCTCCTGGCCAAACGCTTCTTCGGGGTGCCGCTGCTGGTCACCGAGCACGGCGTCCCGCTACGCGCGCACTACCTGGCCGCCGCCGCGTCCGACACCCCGTACGGGCCCCCCGTGCGCGCCCTCCTCGCCGGATTCCACGGCCGCCTCGCCACCGAGGTCTACCGGCAGGCCGCGCTCGTCACCCCCGGCAACACCCACGTCCGCCGCTGGCAGCAGCGCTGCGGAGCCGACCCCGCCAAGCAGCGCACCGTCTACCCGGGCATGGCCGCCGAGCGCTTCGGCCCGGTCGGCGAGGACGCCGAACGCCTCGGCGCGGCGGGCGAGGACGCCGGCGCGGGCGGTCCGGACACGTTGGTCTGGGTCGGCCGGATCGAGCCCGCCAAGGACCTGATCGCCCTCCTCCATGCCTTCGCCGAAGTCCGCCGCGCCCGGCCCGACGCCCGGCTGCGGATCTTCGGCGCCCCGGCGGAGGGCGACGAGGCCACCGCCTACCTCGCGCACTGCACGGCCCTGGCCGCTCAGCTCTTCCCGGACGAGGCCACCGGCGCCCACGCCGAGGGCAGCTGCCCGGTCACCTTCGAGGAGATCGGCGGCCCCGAGATCCCCGACCTCGCCGAGGCGTACGGGGCGGGCGGTGTGATCGTCCTCTCCAGCACCGTCGAGGGCTTCCCGGTCAGCCTCGTCGAAGCGATGTTCTGCGGCCGGGCCACCGTCTCCACCGACGTGGGCGCGGTCGTCGAAGTCATCGGCGGTACCGGTCTGGTGGTGCCCCCGCGCAACCCCAAGGCGCTCGCGGACGCGTGTGTCGCGCTGTTGCGCGACCCCGAGCGCCGGGCCCGGCTGGGGGCCGCCGCACGGGCCCGCGCGCTCGAACTCTTCACCGTCGAACAGAACCTCGCGGCATTTCGCGGCATTTACCTGGAGCTGATGTCGCACACCCCGGTGCGCCGGGAGGCCGACACGGTGGACGCCCACGGCGACCCGCTCCCCTTCGCCAACCCGCCGGAGGCCCGCCTCCTCGGCCACTGGACCCAGCCCGGTTCCCACCTCCGGCCGCCGGGGGATCCCGTGGCCGCCGTACCCAGCTGGGCCGCCCCGGGCGGAGCCCGTCGGCCGGACCGGCCCGGCGAGCCCGAGCCGGAGCACACGCGGGAGCCGGGGCCGGAGCCCGAGGGCGTCTGCGCGGTCGCGGCAGGACCGGCGGGGGACGGCGATGCGTGACCACCCGGCCCTCGATGCCCCAGCCCTCGGCTCGTCGGCCCTCCGCGCCCTGGCGCATCACTCCCCGGCCCCTCACGGCCAGATCCCGCACGGACCGGCGCCTCGCGGCCAGTCGGCTCATGGCTCGGCCCCGCACCGCACCAAGGCTCGCGGCCACTCGGCTCACGGCCCGACCCACCACGCCCCTACGCTTCACGACCACGGAGACCTCCCGATGACCCGTCCGGACGACCCGGCGACGCCCGCTGCCGCCCCGGAACGCCCCGCGGAGATCCCGCCCCGCACCACGGCGCGGCGGGCGCCGGGCGCCGCCGCCCGCCGGGGCCCGGCCGACCCGGTGAAGTCCCTGCTGCACCACCACCGCGACCTGTGCGAACGGGCCGTGGACCCGCTGGAGATCGCCGCCGGCCTGGAGGCGCACGGCCTCACCGACCGCACCGCCGCCCGCTACCGCCACCGGGACGTCTTCGCCCTCGCCGAGGAGCTGTACGCCCGCATGCCACCCCGTACGCGGGAACCCGGCATCGGCGGGCCCTCAGCTCCCGGGCCCGGTCCCGACACCGAGGCGCGGGCCGCCTGGACGCTCCTCGCCCTGCTCCCGGGGGCCGCCTGCCTGGCGACCGCCGGGGTGCTGCGGGTCACCGAGGGCGTCCTCGGCGACGGCACGCGGGCCCTCGTCACCGTCGTCGGCGCACTGCTCGCCTGCCTGGCGCTCCGGGCGTGCCTGGGCCGCGGCCCCCTTCGCGCCCCCGAAGGAGCGGGCCGCGCCGGGATGTACGCCTGCTGGCTGCTGAGCTACGCGGTGTACGGCGAGGAACTGCTGGCCCAGGTCATGTCCGGAGGTCCGGGCGGCCCGTGGGACGGCACGCCCGCCCCGCTGCTCGGCCTCGCCGCCGCCATCGCCCCGGCCGCCTGGTGCGCCCACCTCTTCACCGTCCACGCCCACCGCAAACTGTCCGGCAGCCGCGCCCTGGAGGAGTTCGGCGCGGGTGTGCGCCCCCTGCTCCTGGCGGCCGTCACCCTCTTCCTCGGCGCGCTGCTGCCCCTGCTGTACCTCGCCGACCTCGGCCTCGGCGGGGGCGGCACGCCCGTCGCCGCCGTCGCCCTCGGGGTCCTGTTCTTCGTGGCCCGGCTGCTCGCCGCACACGGACTGCCCGAGCCGGGCACCGTCGCGCTCGCCGCCGCCTGCGCCGTCGAGGCACTCGCCCCGGCCCTCGTCCTCTCCGCCCGACTCCCCGGCCTCGAACCCCTTGCCCAGCCCGTGAACGCCCTCGTCTCAGCAGGCGGGACGGGAGCCGTCTCCGCCCTCGCCTGCGGCGGGGCCGCCCTCGGACTGCTGCTGCACGCCGCCCTGGCGCTCTCCCGGGCCTCCGCCCACACGCGGCCCTGAGGGACCGGGTCCGAGCCGCCCCACCGACGTACCACCGCACCGCCCCGTACCACCCCGCACCACTCCCGCGGAGCCGACGCCGCGGGCCCCGCCCGGCACAGCCCGACCTGACTGACCTAGGAGAAACCCGCCATGACCCCCCAATCCCCCGCACCGGCAGCCCGCCGTCGGCACCGAGGCGGTGCGCGATGAGGGTGCTGCTGCTCGGAGCCAACGGATTCCTCGGCCGCTTCGTCGCCGACCGGCTGCTCGCCGATCCCGCCGTCCACCTCACGGCCCTCGGGCGCGGCGACGACGCCGACGTCCGGTTCGACCTCGCGGGCGGCAGCCCCGGGGCGCTCACCCGCTTCCTGGACGCCGTCCACCCCGGAGTCGTCGTCAACTGCGCGGGCGCCACCCGCGGCGGCGCCCGGGACCTCACCCGCCACAACACCGTCGCCGTCGCCACCGTCTGCGAGGCGCTGCGCCGCAGCGGCTGCGGGGCCCGGCTCGTCCAGGTCGGCTGCGCCTCGGAGTACGGGCCCTCGCAGCCCGGGTCCTCCACCGCCGAGGACGCGGTCCCGCGCCCCGGCGGCCCGTACGGCGTCAGCAAGCTCGCCGCCACCGAACTGGTCCTCGGCTCCGGCCTCGACGCCGTCGTGCTGCGGGTCTTCTCACCGGTCGGCCCCGGCACCCCGGCCGGCTCCCCGCTCGGCCGGCTCGCCGAGGCCATGCGTCGGGCCATGCAGGCGGGCGACGGCGAGCTGAAGCTCAGCGGCCTCGGCGTGCAGCGGGACTTCGTCGACGTACGGGATGTGGCGCGGGCCGTCCACGCCGCGTCGCTCTCCGCCGCCCAGGGCGTCGTCAACATCGGCACCGGCCGCGCCGTCCGGCTCCGCGACGCCGCCGCCGTCCTGGCGCGGGTCGCCGGGTACGCGGGCGCGCTCAACGAGCTGGACGGCCCCCCCCAGCGCCTGCCCATCGGGGCCCCGCGTACCTCCGCCGAGTCCGTCATGGAACACCTCTCCGCCACCCCGTCGCCGTACCCGGACGGCTGCGGGGCCTGGCAGCAGGCCGACGTCCGCACCGCGCGGGACCGGCTCGGCTGGCGGCCCCGGATCAACCTGGAGGAGTCCCTCGCGGACATCTGGATGGAGGCGGCGTGCCGTATCTGACCGCTCCCTCCGACGCCCGCAGGACCGCGGGCGGCGAACAGCTCGGCTTCGGCGTCCCGGGCTACGCCCACCCGCTGCTCGCCCCCGCCGAATGGGCCGAGCTGGCCCGCCCCGGCACCCCGCTGCACTGGGCCGTCCTCAACATCGCGGACGGCCCGGGCTCCCGGCCCGACCCGCACTGCCTGGAGGCGGCGGGCCGGCTGCGCAACGCCCGCGAACGCGCCCTGCACGGCGAGGCCCCGGACGACACCGTCCGGGCCTCCGGCGGCAGGCTGCTCGGCCACCTCGACCTGGCCCACGGCGAGCGGCCCTTCGACGAGCTGATCGCGGACGCCCGGTCCTTCATCGACTGGTACCGGATCGGCGGCTTCTACCTCGCCCGGTGCCCCGTCGACCGGGCCGGCCTGCCCGCCGTCCGGCGGCTCACCGGCACCCTGCACGCCCTGCTGGCGGAGAGCGACAGCGCGGACGACGGCGGCCGCCTGGTGCTGGGCCAGGGCACCCACCCGTACCCCGGGTACGCGGAGGCGGCCGACCAGCTGGTCACCTTCCGGGGCCCCTGGGCCGACTACCGCTGGTCACAGGTGGCCGAGTGGACCGCCGACTATCCGCCGGAGCGGTTCGCCCACTTCGTCCACGGCGTGCCGCGCACCCACCTGGAGGAGGCCATGCGCATCGCCCGCTGGCAGGGCGCCGGGACGATCTTCTTCACCGATCGGAACGACCGGAGCGACCGGGACGGCCGAAGCGGACAAAGCGATCCATTCGCGGCGCTGCCCAGGTACTGGGACGAAATCGTCTCGCGGGTCGGACCCGGTATCTCGGAATGAGAAGGGGCGTGGCAGTGTTACGGGAAGAACAACCGTACGTAGTCGACCGTAAGAAGCCGGTCTACGTAGAATCCGACCACCTGCATTGTTGAGGTTCCTGTGTCGCTGCCACCCCTGGTCGAGCCAGCCGCTGAGCTCACCGTCGACGAGGTCCGCAGGTACTCCCGTCACCTGATCATCCCGGATGTCGGGATGGACGGACAGAAGCGCCTGAAGAACGCCAAGGTGCTGTGTGTCGGCGCCGGCGGCCTCGGCTCGCCGGCCCTGATGTACCTGGCCGCGGCCGGTGTCGGCACGCTCGGCATCGTGGAGTTCGACGAGGTCGACGAGTCGAACCTGCAGCGCCAGATCATCCACAGCCAGGCCGACATCGGCCGCTCCAAGGCGGAGTCCGCCAAGGACTCGGTGCTGGGCATCAACCCGTACGTCAACGTGGTCCTTCACGAAGAGCGGCTCGAAGCCGAGAACGTGATGGAGATCTTCGCGCAGTACGACCTGATCGTGGACGGCACGGACAACTTCGCCACCCGCTATCTCGTCAACGACGCCGCGGTGCTGCTGAACAAGCCGTACGTGTGGGGCTCGATCTACCGCTTCGACGGTCAGGCCTCCGTGTTCTGGTCCGAGCACGGCCCGTGCTACCGCTGCCTCTACCCGGAGCCCCCGCCGCCGGGCATGGTCCCCTCCTGCGCCGAGGGCGGCGTGCTGGGCGTGCTCTGCGCGTCCGTCGGCTCCATCCAGGTCACCGAGGCCATCAAGCTGCTCGCCGGCGTCGGCGACCCGCTCGTCGGCCGGCTGATGATCTACGACGCCCTGGAGATGCAGTACCGCCAGGTCAAGGTCCGCAAGGACCCCGACTGCGCGGTCTGCGGCGAGAACCCCACCGTCACCGAGCTCATCGACTACGAGGCCTTCTGCGGCGTCGTGTCCGAGGAGGCCCAGGAGGCGGCGCTCGGCGCGACGATCACTCCCAAGCAGCTCAAGGAGTGGATCGACGGCGACGAGAAGATCGAGATCATCGACGTCCGCGAGCCGAACGAGTACGAGATCGTCTCGATCCCCGGTGCGAAGCTGATCCCGAAGAACGAGTTCCTCATGGGCACCGCCCTTCAGGACCTCCCGCAGGACAAGCGCATCGTCCTGCACTGCAAGACCGGTGTCCGCAGCGCCGAGGTCCTCGCGGTCCTCAAGTCCGCGGGCTTCGCCGACGCCGTGCACGTGGGCGGCGGCGTGATCGGCTGGGTCAACCAGATCGAGCCCGAGAAGCCGGTGTACTAGCAGCACCCTCCGTACGGGAAGGGGCCCGGTCCGCCACGC
>NZ_JBHXJG010000328.1:0-6663 GCF_042723425.1 Streptomyces sp. NPDC058375
CGTCTACACGTACTACAGCGAGGTCGACGACCACCGAGATCTACACTGCGGCCTGCTCTTACCGCATACCGAGGGCACCCCCTCGGCCTGCTCTTACCGCATACCGAGGGCCCTCAGGTGCCGCCTGCCGCTTTCCCGGCCGGTACGGCCTCCGGCTCGGCCGGGGGTTCGGCAGGACGCGGCTCCACGGGTTCCATCGCCGCTTCGCCCTCCTCGGTCACCAGCTTCCGCGGCCCCGACAGCACGTACGTCAGTCCGAAGCCCATCGCCACGACCAGGGCGCCGCCGGCCGCGTCCAGCACCCAGTGGTTGGCGGTGGCCACGATCGCGGCGATCGTGAAGAGCGGGTGCAGCAGGCCGAGCGCCTTCATCCACAGCTTCGGGGCCAGCATCACGATGACCACACCGCACCACAGCGACCAGCCGAAGTGCAGCGACGGCATCGCCGCGTACTGGTTGGTGACGGTGGTCAGCGTCCCGTAGTCGGGCTTCGCGAAGTCCTGCACCCCGTGGACGGTGTCGATGAAGCCGAGGCCGGGCATGAGGCGGGGCGGGGCCAGCGGGTAGAGCCAGAAGCCGACGAGGGCGAGCAGGGTCGCGAAACCGATGGAGGAGCGGACCCAGCGGTAGTCGGCGGGGCGGCGCGCGTACAGCACGCCGAGGATCGTCAGCGGGACGATGAAGTGGAACGTGGAGTAGTAGTAGTCGAAGAACTCGCGCAGCCAATGGATCTGGACGACCGTGTGGTTGACCCAGTGCTCGATGTCGATGTGCAGCCACTGCTCGATGGCGTGGATCTGCCGGCCGTGCTCCTCGGCGAGCGGGCGGCCCGCCCGGGCGGCGAGGCGGACCTGGGCGTAGGCGTCGTAGACGACCCGGATGAGCAGGAGTTCCAGCAGCAGGTTGGGGCGGGTGAGGACCCGGCGCCAGAACGGCAGGAGCGGCACGCGTCTCCAGCGCGCCGCGACCGGTTTCGCGTAGTCGGTGGGGACCGGGTGCTGCCAGTACGGCGAGGTGCGGGGCAGGAACGGGGCGAGGCAGGCCGCGCCGAGCGCCACGAGGAGCAGGATGTTGTCGCGTACGGGGAAGAGCGTCTCGATGTTCGGCAGCAGCATCGTGCCCGGCAGGGTGACGGCGAGCACCACCACGGACGGCCAGACCAGCCGGTCGGAGGCCCGCTTGCCGACCCTGCCCACGACCGCGAGGAGCACCCAGAGCAGCTGGTGCTGCCAGGCGGTCGGCGAGACGGCGACCACGACGCAGCCGGTCACGGCGACCGCGAGGAGCAGCTGCCCGTCCTGGGCGTACCGCACGGCGCGCCGCAGCCCGAAGAACACGACGGCGGCGGCGAGCACCAGGAACAGGGCGATCTCCACGGGGCCTTCGAGGCCTAGCCGGAGCAGCGCCCCGTGCAGGGACTGGTTGGCCAGGCTGTCCGGCCGCTCCCCCAGCCCGGCGCCCGCGAGGTGGTGCACCCAGTACGTCCACGAGTCCTTCGGCGCGGCGGCCCAGGCGATCGCCGTGGCGAGGGCGAACGTCGCGCCCGCGCTCACCGAAGCCTGCCGCCTGCCGGTCAGCCAGAGCAGGGCGGCGAAGAGCAGCAGCACCGGCTGGAAGGCGGCGGCGATACCGACGAGGACGCCCGCCGCCCGGTGGTCCCGGACGACGAAGCAGGCCAGGAGCACCAGCAGGACGGGCAGGATGCTGGTCTGGCCCAGGTGGAGGGCGTTGCGGACCGGCAGCGACAGCATGAACAGGCTGATCGCGACGGGGGCCGCGAGCAGGGCCGTCCGGCGGCCCACCGGCGAGGGCAGGGCCCGGGCCGCGACGAGGCCGAGGGCGACGACGAGCAGCAGGGAGCCGAACGTCCACGCGACGCCGAGGGTCTGCTGGGCCGTGGCGGTGAGCGGTTTCAGGACGAGTCCGGCGAAGGGCGTCCCGGTGAACCGGCCGCCGTCGTACAGCGAGCCCGTCAGGTGCAGGACGCCGTTCTCCCCGATCCAGGTCTCCAGATCGAGGAGCCGTTCCCCCGGTGGCTGCCGGAGCACCACCGCCACCTGCCGTACCGCCAGCACGGCCACGACCAGCCAGAGCAGGACTCTGGTCAGCCCGGCCCCCGCTCCCGTGTCCGCCACCGCGTCACCGCGCACACTGTGATCCGCATTCACCACGCTGCGCCGACCCTCCCACCGTTCCATGCACCGCCCCTTCGAGTGGGGGCCATGCCGGATGAAGCCTCGCATTGCCCTACGAGGTAGACACAATCAACCCCCTCTTTGCCTGACTGTCATCCTGCTTCCGGCCGGAAGAAGTCGTCCGTGGGTATGACAGGGGGTGCCGAAGGTCTCGGGCGAGCGCGCGGGAAGGCCTCAGGCGTCCGGGCCGGCAGGGTTGTCCGCCTGCCAGGCGGTGAACAGGGGTACGTCGTCGGTTCCGGCCAGTACGACGACGCCGAAGGGGCGGTCGAAGGCGATGTGCTGGACCCGCTGCGGCCGGGGCGCGGCGCCCCCCGGGGCCGCGACCACCGTCACGGCCGCGGCCTCCACGCCCTCCTCGGCGATCTTCAGCACGGCTTCCTGGATCACGTCGGAGACGAAGAGGCGCTCGGGCGAGAGGCCGGAGAAGTCGGCGTCGTCGGAGGTGGCCAACCGTACGCCGAGGGCGGGCAGCTGCTGGGTAACGGCCATCCGGGTCCGCAGGGCGAGCCGCGGCAGCCCGACGGTCACCCGGTCGGCGTCCAGCGGAGTGCCCACGGTCCGGGGTGCCCAGCCCACGGGAAGCACGCGTTCCAGGCCGGCCCCCGGCTCCCCCAGGACGAGACGGACCCGGGCCCCGGGGGCACCTTCGGGGCCCCGCGCGCAGCGCAGCTCGACGACATGCGCCCCGCCGGCCGTCCAGGCGTCGGCCAACGGGACGTCCTTGGACATGGTCGGCACCGGGCGGACCGTCCCGGCCGCGTCGGTGAACGGCAGGTCCCGGGTGCGCCGGCCCTCGAACGGATCCTCCCAGCGGGCCTTCAGCGCCAGGACGTTGACCAGGGCGAGCAGGGTCTCGTGGGTGATCTCCAGCGGCAGCCGCTCGACCAGCCCACCGGTGGCCTCGCGCACCCAGGCGTCGGCGGCCGCCGGGTCCATCGGGTCGAAGCGGATGTCCGGCAGCGCCTCCCGGTAAGCGCGCAGCACGGGCACCCGGCTCCAGACCCGGGTGGCCACGCCCAGCGCCCCGGTCGCCGCCAGCTCGCGGGCCACCTCCGTGACGGCCGGGGCGGCCTCCCGGTCCGCGGTGCCGAGGAGGGCCCGCAGCTCGTCGGCGGTCTCGCCGCGGGCGCCGACGGCGACGGCGGTCAGGGCGAGCCACAGCCCGGCGGGCGAGCACACGAAGCCGGCGTCCGCCTCCGTACGGCCCCGGTCCGCCGCTGCGGCGGCCATGCCGTCCCGTATCCAGCGTTCGGCGAGGCGCTGGATCGCCCGGGTGGTCGTGGTGGTTGTCGCGGCGTCGGTCGCGGACACGTCGGTCACTGCTGCCCCCTGCACAGGTAATTGCGTCGTCGTCAGGCCGTACGGCAGCAAGAATGCCTGACATGACCTGGACCGTCGCCGCCGAACGATTCGACTCCCCCGACGCGAGCGCCCTGCGCCGTGACTACTACGACGAGGTCGCGAGCCGTTACTGGCAGCGGCCCGCGACCGCCGAGGAGATCGCGGCCGGGCTCGACGGCGACGGGGCCGACCTGCTCGTACCGCCGACCGGTCAGTTCGTCGTCGGCCGGTACGGGAGCAAGGCCGCGAGCTGTGCCGGGCTGGTGCTGACGGAGGCCGCCGGGCCGGGTACGGCGGAGCTGACGCGGGTGTACGTGCGCCCGGCGTTCCGGGGCACGGGCGGCGGCGGGCTGCTGCTGGCCGCGGTGGAGGAGGCGGCGAGGGCGTACGGCGTACGGCTGCTGCGGCTGGACACCCGCCACGACCTGGTCGAGGCGCGCGGGCTGTACACGAAGCACGGGTACCGGGAGGTGCCGGCGTTCCACCGCCGTAACCGGTACGCGGAGCACTGGTTCGCCAAGGAGCTGTGACCCGGCCCGGCCCGGCGCGCGTCGGGCGTCCGGGCTCAGACGGGCGGGTGGTGGCGGCCCCGGTCGTCCGGGTGGCCGTGGTCGTCCGGGTCGTCGAGGGCCCGGCTGTGGGCCTCGCGCTCGTCGCGCCGCAGATGGGCCTCGTGGTCGCGGGGAGACGTCGGTGAGTGGGGCCGTTCCCTGGTCGAGCCGCTGACCTCGGCGGTCAGTTCGCTGACGAGTTTGACCAGGTCCGTGGGGCGTTCGGGGCCCCACCAGTCGCCGAGGAGTTCGGCGAGGGAGTCCTCGCGGGCCTGCGAGAGCCGGACGACGGCCTCGGCCCCGCTGTCGGTGAGGATCATCTGCAGGCCCTCCCGGCGGGCCAGTCCGCGTTCCTCGACCTGCCGGGCCGCGTCGGTGATCACGTGCAGCGGTACGGGAGCGGTCTCAGCGAGCCGGGCGGGTTCGACGGTGCCGTGCCGCTTGATCCGCAGGAGCAGCCAGCTGGCCGCGGGCAGCAGGTCGTACCCCGCCCGCGCGGTGATCTTCTCGTAGATCTCGCGGCGCCCCTCCCGGGTGGCGAGCACGGACAGGGCGCGGGCGCACTCGTCGTACGAGGAGCGCTGGACGGGGTTGGAGGCGAGGGTCTGGCTGGTGTCGGGCGCGGTCACCGAGCCCCGGAGCTTGTCCTCGCGGAGGAACCAGGCGAGGACGAAGGCCAAGAGGACGACCGGGGCGGCGTACAGGAAGACGTCCGTGATGGAGGTGGAGTACGCGCTGAGGACGCCGGGCCGCAGGTCGGCGGGGAGCTGCCCGATGGCCCGGGGGTCGGCAGACAGGCTTCCGGCGTCGATGCCCGGCGGCAGCGGCTGTCCGGCGAGCGCGTCCGTCAGCTGGCCGGTCAGCCGGTTGGTGAAGATGGTCCCGAAGACGGCCACGCCGAACGCCGCGCCGATGGACCGGAAGAACGTCGCGCCGGAGGTGGCGACCCCGAGGTCCTGGTAGGAGACGGAGTTCTGGGCGACCAGGACGAGGACCTGCATCACGAGCCCGAGACCGGCGCCGAAGACGAAGAAGTAGACGCTCATCAGCCAGGTGGAGCTGGACTCGTCGAGGCGGTGGAGCAGCAGGAGGCCGACAGTGGTGAGGGCGGTGCCGAGGACAGGGAAGACCTTCCAGCGGCCGGTCCGGCTGACGATCTGGCCGGAGGCGGTCGAGGTGATCAGCAGGCCGAACACCATCGGCAGCATGTGCACACCGGACATCGTCGGGGTGATGTCGTGGACCACTTGGAGGAACGTCGGCAGGTAGGTCATCGCGCCGAACATGGCGAAGCCGATGACGAAGCTGATCACGGCGACGAGGCTGAAGGCGCGGATCCGGAACAGCTTCAGCGGCAGCACGGGCTCGACGGCACGCCGTTCGGCGGCGACGAAGGCCACGAGCAGGACGACGGCGAGCACCGCGAGTCCGATGATCTGCGGGGAGGTCCAGGCCCAGGTCGTACCGCCGAGGGAGGCGATGAGCACGAGGCTGGTCGCGACGGCCGCGATGAGGAAGGTGCCGAGGTAGTCGATGGTGTGCTTCTCGCGGCGGACCGGGATGTGCAGGACGGCCGCGATGACGCCCAGCGCGACGACGCCGATCGGCAGGTTGATGTAGAAGACCCAGCGCCAGCTGAGGTGTTCGGTGAAGAAGCCGCCGAGGAGCGGGCCGAGGACGCTCGTCACGCCGAAGACGGCACCGAAGAGCCCTTGGTACTTTCCGCGTTCGCGCGGGGTGACGAGGTCGCCGACGATCGCCATCGACAGCACCATGAGCCCACCGCCGCCGAGTCCCTGGAGGGCCCGGAATCCGATCAGCTGGGGCATGTTCTGGGCGACTCCGCAGAGCGCGGAGCCGATCAGGAAGATCACGATCGCGGCCTGGAAGAGCTTCTTGCGGCCGTACTGGTCGCCGAGCTTGCCCCACAGCGGGGTCGCCGCGGTGGCCGCCAGCAGGTAGGCGGTGACCACCCAGGACAGATGGTCGAGACCGCCGAGCTCGCTGACGATCGTCGGAAGCGCCGTGGAGACGATGGTCTGGTCGAGTGCCGCGAGCAGCATGCCGAGGAGCAGCGCTCCGATCGCCACCAGGACGCTCCGGTGGGAGTGCCCCTCACCGGGGGCCGGGGGCGGCGGGCTCAGCTGCTGGGCCATGGGCGTCTCCTCGATTGCCGGGCCATGGGCGTCTCCTCGGTCCGCTGATCCACTACACCCCCATCCTGGCCGTTCTGCCCCGTTATGGCCTGCCGAGGGCGGGCCGAGCCTCCGGCGGGCCGTTGGGCTTCCCCGGGGCGGGCTGCATAATCGCAGGCAGTTTCAAGGGGAGGGGACCACGATGACCGGACACGCATGCCCGGAGTGCGGAAGACGGACGGCCGGGGAGCCCGGCACGGAGCACCGGGTGCCGTGCCGGTGCGGCGCGGGCGTGCGTTCGGCGCCGCTCACGGAGGACGAACAGCGCGCCGCCCGTACGGCGGAGATCGCCGCGGCGGAGGACTTCGACCCGCTGCGCATCCGGCCGTACGTGACGCTGACGGACCATGCGGGCGCGCCCTCCGGTACGCCGGAGGG
>NZ_JBHXJG010000329.1:0-6630 GCF_042723425.1 Streptomyces sp. NPDC058375
GGTCAGGTCACGGCGCCCACGGCGCGTCCACCGCCCACGTCGTGTCCTCGGTGAACAGCGCCGGGCTGTCGAACGGCTGCTTGCCGCCGGGAGTGGCGAGCCACGCCTCGGAGTCGATGTGGCGCAGATAGCTGCCGGGCAGATTGGCGCTGGTGAACCGCACCCCGCCGTTGCCCGCGACCGCGCACCACGTCGCATCCGCCTTGAACAGCGCGGAGTTGTCGTTGGCGTCGCGGCGCACCCGGAACTCCCGGTGACGGAGGAACTCGCCGGGGTAGTTCCGGGACTCGAAGGAGTAGCAGTTGCTGTTGGCGAGCCCGGTGACGATCTTCCAGGTGGCGTCCGCCTTCAGTACGGCCGAACTCCCGCTGTCCACCACCTCGGTGGAGGCCAGAGAGTCGTAGTGGCGCAGGTGCTTCGTGGTGTGCCCGGGGGTGGTGACCCGCAGCGACTTGTTCTGCCCGGTGGGGAGGTTCACCGGGGGAGCGGGGTCGCGGGACGCCTGGATGAGGGCCTGGTTGGCGGCCTTCACCCGGGCCGTGTCGACCTTCACGATCTGGCGGTCGTACGTCAGCAGTCCGTTCGCCTCGTTCTCGACGTCCGTGATCTCCGTGTAGACCGACGCGGAGAGCCCGGCGGGCAGTTGGCCGATCCGGATGGCGTCCAGGAGACCGACGAACCGGTCGTTGAGCGCGGCGATGCTCGGCTGGTCCTCGTAGCTGAAGCCGCCGCCCGGATACCACTCGTGGCCAGGCACCTTGTAGCCGAGACCGCCGAACTCGCCCAGCACGGCGGCCCGGGTGGCGCTCGGCGCGGTGTTCCCGGGGCCGACATAGATGTGGTTGTCCACCACGTCACCGTTGCCGCCGTCGACCGAGCCGCAGCAGTTGACCCCGCTCATGTTGTTGACCAGACGCGAGGGGTCCTGGGCCTTCACCTCGTCGGCGATCCTCGCCTGGTCGTACTGCCCCCAGCCCTCGTTCTGGTTCACCCACATCACCACCGACGGCGAACTGCGGTGCTGGTCGATGACGTTGCGGTACTCCGCCTCCCACTGGGTGCGCGCCGGCCCGTCCGGGACCTTGCCGGTGTCCATCGACGGCATGTCCTGCCACACCAGCAGACCCAGCCTGTCCGCCCAGTAGAACCACCGCTGCGGCTCCACCTTGATGTGCTTGCGGACCATGTTGAACCCGAGGTCCTTGTGCGCCTGGAGGTCGTACTTCAGCGCCTCGTCGCTCGGCGCGGTGTAGATGCCGTCCGGCCAGTACCCCTGGTCCAGGGTGCCCGTCTGGAACACGAACTTCCCGTTCAGCACCGGCCGCAGGATGTTGTCCACCTTGGCCAGGCCCACGGACCGCATGCCCGTGTAACTGCCCACGGTGTCCGTGACGGCGGAGCCGTCGAGGAGATCCGCCTTCACGTCGTACAGGAACGGATCCTCGGGCGTCCACAGCCGGGGGTTCGGTACGGGTACGGAGATCTCCCCGCCCACCGGACCGGTCGCCGTGCCCACGAGCGTACCGCCGCTGGAGACGGTGATCCGGGCGCTCCGGCCCGCCGCGCCCGCCGTCTGGACCTTCACCCGCAGGGTGTTGTTCCCCAGGTTCGGCGTCATGTCGAGGCGGGTGATGTGGGCCGATGCCACCGGTTCCAGCCAGACCGTCTGCCAGATGCCGGAGGCCGCGGTATAGAAGATCCCGCCGCCCGGATGCGGCTTCACATCGTTGATGCGCTGCTTGCCGACTGCTTGGCCGCCCGTCTGGCTCGGGTCGTAGACGGAGACCACGACGGTGTTCGTACCGCCGTTGAGCTGGGGCGTGATGTCGTACGCGAACGAGTCGAAGCCGCCCTTGTGCGCGCCGACCTCGGTGCCGTTGACCCAGACCGTGGTCTGCCAGTCGGACGCCCCGAAGTGCAGTTTGACCCGGCGGCCGTCCCAGTCGGCGGGGACGGTGAAGGTCCGCTTGTACCAGAGCTTGTCGTTCTCGGTGATCCGGCGCTGGATGCCGGAGAGCGCGGACTCCGCGACGAACGGCACCCGGATCTGCTCCGGGAACGTCGTGGGCTGCCGGGCGTCACGGCCGGTGACCGCGAAGTCCCAGATGCCGTTGAGGTTCGTCCAGTCGGGGCGGGTCAGCTGGGGACGCGGATACTCCGGCAGCGGCTTGTCGAGCGGGACGTCGTTCGTCCACGGCGTCGTCATGGGCGCGGGCTTCGGCTCCCAGGCGGCGGGCGCGGCGACGGCCGGGGAGGTGCCGGTGCTGACGAGGGCGGTGGCCACCAGGGCGAGGAGGCCGGTGGTGGCCGTTAATCTCCGCCACCAGGAGCGGTGACGGGGCGCGGGTGCTGGTCGCATGGTTGGACATCCCTTTCTACGTCGTACGGGGAGGGGTGAGCGGTACGTCAGGAGGGCTCTCACAGCAGCCGCCACAGATGGTCGGCCGTCCCGTTGTCGTCGTACTGGACGACGTGCGCGCTGTCGGCCGTGGACATCCCGTCCACGCCGAGCACCTTGTCCGAGTTCCGGTTGCGGATCCGGCACCAGCCCTCCCCGTCCGGGACGAGCTGCCACAGGTGGTCGGCGGTGTCGTTGTCGTCGAACTGCACGACGTGCGCGCTGTTCTCGGTGGACATGAGGTCGACGCCGAGCACCTTGCCGGAGTGCTGGTTGCGGATCCGGTACCAGCCGTCGCCGTTCGCCACCAGCCGCCACAGGTGGTCGGCCGTGCCGGTGTCGCCGAACTGGACCACGTGCGCGCTGTTCGCGGTCGACATGCCGTCCACGCCCAGCACCTTGCCCGAGTGCCGGTTCGCGATCCGGTACCAGCGGTCCGCGAGCCACGGTTCGGCGTCGGGCGCGGCCGTCGGGAACGACGTGATCCGCAGCCGCGCCGCCCCCATCGGGACGAGGGTGACCTCCTCGACCGGCTCCGTCGAGCGCGCCGGGCTCGGCTGGAGGGGCGCGACCACGTGCTCGTCGTCCGCCGTCCACTCGGGGATGCGGCGGGCGCGGGCGGTCAGGGTGAGCGGGGTGCCCTCCAGCGTGAACGGGTTGTCGCCGGGGGTCCGGCCCGTGGAGCGGCGGCGCAGGGACGCGGCCGGGCGAGCGGGGTCCAGGACGAGGCCGTAGTTCCAGGGGCTCGTGGCGTGGACCGCGTACTCCGGGAACGTGTCGCTGCCGCCGATCCGCTCGTACTCCTCCCCGATCCGCAGCGAGTACGTGAGCGGCCCGTGGTCCACGCTGACCGAGCCGTGGTTCTCCGCCCAGGTCCGTACGGTGGTCCGCTGCGGCAGCCGCAGGGTCACCTTGTCGCCGCTCGACCAGGTCCGCTCGATCCGAGTGAAGGCCGGTCCGGCCGGCGCGGCGACCCGCTGTCCGTTGACCCGGATGTCCGGGTCCGCGCACCAGGCCGGGACGCGCAGGACCAGCGGGAAGGCCAGGGGCTTCGGTGCGGTGAGGGTCAGGGTGACCGCATCCGTGAAGGGGTAGCCGGTCTCCTCCGTGAACGTCACCTCCGTGCCGTCCGCGACCTTCGCCGTCACCTCGCTCGGCGCGTACATCGCCGCCGCGAGCCCGCCGTCCGGGGTGGCGAGCCACAGCTCCTCGGTGAAGTACGGCCAGCCCATCCCGTAGTTGTGCGGGCAGCAGCGGTACTGATCCACGCCCGGCAGGTACGCCAGCATCGCGAACGGGTTCTGGAACTGGCGGTCCCGCTTGGGCTCGTCGTCCAGGTCCACGCTGTTGGCGCAGGTGATGTAGTGCACCGCCTTGCCCGACGGGTCGAGCGACGCCGGGAGCGAGTTGAACGCCAGCTCCTCGCAGCGGTCCGCCCACAGCGGGTCGCCCGTGATCCGGGTGAGCAGCTGGTGGCTCGCCATGAACTCGACGATCCCGCAGGTCTCGAAGCCCTGGCGGGGGTCGCCGTGGCCGGGCCGGGCGTTCTCGTCCCCGGCGAAGCCGCCGCCGGGGAACTGGCCGTAGGCGTCCATGGCCTTCGCGTACGTGCCGTAGGTGTTACGGGTGTCGGTGGCCGAGCCGCTGCGCAGCGCGAACTGGGCGGGCTCGCGGAACCCCTGGGCGATGTTGACGTTGTGCGGGTTGACCAGGTTGTCGCCCCAGTCGGCCCCGTACCGGTGGATCTTGTCGACGAGGTCCAGGAGGAAGGCGTCGCCGGTGCGGTTGTAGAGCCACATGACGCTGTCCAGGCCGTCGCCCCAGCGCAGGGCGATCCAGCTGGTGTCGAAGGCGCCGGGCCCCTGGGCGTTCATGTAGCGGAAGAAGCGGCTGAGGAAGGGGATGATCCGGTTGTCCTCGGTGTACTCCTGCCAGGAGCGCAGGGCCTGGATCAGGGGGAGGAACGGCCAGAAGTCGGGCCCGCCGTTGAGCGAGGTGCGCAGCGCCCTCGGCCCGAAGAAGCCGTCGCTCTGCCCGGTGGCGAGGATCGCGTCCATCCACCGGCGGGTGGCGGCCAGTGCCGTCGCGTCTCCGGTGACGATCGCGAGATCGGCGTAACCGCGCAGCCAGTACGGGACTTCCTCCCAGCCGCCCTTGTCCGGGCGTACCCAGCCGGTGGCCGTGAAGTCGAGGAAGTGCGAGAACTCCTCGTACCGGCCGCACAGTCCCTCCAGTTGCAGCTTCAGCTGCCCGGCCAGCCAGCCGTGCGCCCTCACCCTGCCCGGGGGCAGCTTCAGGAACGCCGTGGGGTGCAGCGGAGCCGCGTTGGGGGAGTAGTGGCCGCCCCGGGCGGCCGGAACCCGGTGGTGGTCGGGCGTCGCGGCGGTCGCCCACCGGCTGGTCGCGCCGGTGGTGACGGCGGTGGCCACCGCGGTGGTGATGAGCTGCCTGCGGTTCAGGGGCATCGGTGCGGCTCCTGCTCTCGGCCGGCGGCCGCCTGTGCCGCGGCCGGGCTCGGTGGGGGTGGCTGCGCGGCACCGTGGCCGTGCAGGGCGGGGCTGCTGGCGGTGCGTGGTGGCGGCGGTGCGTGGTGGGGGCGGGTGCGGGGCGGCGATACGGGGTGAAGCCGGTCGGACCGGGACGCGGCGCAGCGGCGGTCGGCGCATGCCGAAGTCCGCCGTCACACGGCGGGACGGGTGGACGAAAACCGTTCTTGCAACGTTGAAAATCGGGCGTCCGGCGGTATGACAGCACGGCACCGGGCGGCTGTCCAGACCTCGCGCAGGGCCGTTGTCGCGCAGGGAGTTGGCGGCCGGGGGTGAACCGGGACGGTCGGCCGACACATTTTGGAAACGCATCGACCACGCTCTTGCCGCCCGTGCCGCGCCGCCTATATAACGTTGTAAACCGAGCCGCCGACAGGCCGCGCAGGCTCTCACGACCGCTGTTCCCGCAGTCCGGAGCAGGGGTGTGAGGAATGCAGTGGCATCAGCCGCCCCGTGGCCGATGCCTGTCCCGCATGCCCGACCGCACGCCGATCAGCGTGCCGTCAACCCGCCAAGGAGCGTTCCGCGCATGATGATCCAGCGTCGATCCCGTACCCTCGCCGTGGCCTGCGTCCTCGCCGCCACCACGCTGGCCGCCGCCGGCTGTGCCAAGTCGGAGACCTCCAACGACGCGGGCGGCGACAGCAGTCAGGCGGCGCAGGAGGCCAAGACCCCCGATTCCTCGTCCGGCGCGGGCTGCAAACTGGAGACCTACGGCGCGCCCAAGCTGGACCTGAAGGACGCCGTGGTCGGCTTCTCCCAGTCGGAGAAGGAGGCCAACCCCTTCCGGATCGCCGAGACCCAGTCCATCAAGGACGAGGCGAAGAAGGTCGGCGTCAAGAAGCTGCTCACCACCAACGCCCAGTCCCAGCTGTCCAAGCAGATCAGCGACATCCAGGACATGCTGTCCCAGGGTGCGCAGTTCCTCATCGTCGCCCCGCTCAACTCCGACGGTCTGGAGCCCGCGTTGAAGGCGGCGGCCGCCAAGAAGGTCCCCGTCCTCACCATCGACCGCAAGGTCAACTCCACTGCCTGCAAGGACTATGTCGCCTTCCTCGGCTCCGACTTCGTCGAGCAGGGCAAGCGCGCCGCCGACGCGATGATCAAGGTCACCGGCGGCAAGGGCAAGGTCGCGATCCTGCTCGGCGCGTCCGGCAACAACGTCACCACCGACCGCACCAAGGGCTTCGTCGACCAGGTCAAGGCCGAGGCTCCCGGCCTGGAGATCGTCGCCCAGCAGACCGGCGAGTTCGCCCGCGACAAGGGCCAGCAGGTCATGGAGCAGCTCATCCAGTCGAAGCCCGACATCACCGCCGTCTACGCGGAGAACGACGAGATGGGCCTCGGCGCCCTCACCGCGATCAAGGCGGCCGGCAAGAAGCCCGGCAAGGACGTCAAGATCGTCTCGGTCGACGGCACGCGTAATGCCGTCCAGGCCCTGGTCAACGGCGAGTACAACGCGGTCATCGAGTCCAACCCGCGCTTCGGCCCGCTCGCCTTCGCCACCGCGCAGAAGTTCTACGCCGGCGAGGCGATCCCGGAGAACGTGATCATCACCGACCGTGAGTACGACGAGGCCAACGCCAAGGAATCGCTCGGCGGAGCGTACTGACCGACGGGCGCCCCCTCCGGAACTCCCATCGGCACTCCGACCGGCACTCCGGCCGCCGCGTCGCCCTCCGGGCA
>NZ_JBHXJG010000330.1:0-6523 GCF_042723425.1 Streptomyces sp. NPDC058375
CCGGTACGCATCGCGTACCGGGGCCTTTCTGTCGTCGCTGTTACGGCCTCCTGGCCGACGTGACGCGGTAGACGTCGTAGACGCCCTCCACACCGCGTACGGCCTTCAGGACGTGGCCCAGGTGCTTGGGGTCGCCCATCTCGAAGGTGAAGCGCGAGGTGGCCACCCGGTCGCGGGAGGTCTGGACGGCCGCCGACAGGATGTTGACGTGCTGGTCGGAGAGGATCCGGGTGACGTCGGAGAGCAGCCGGGAGCGGTCCAGCGCCTCGACCTGGATGGCGACCAGGAAGACGGAGGACTGGGTCGGGGCCCACTCGACCTCCAGGATCCGTTCGGGCTGCTGCGAGAGCGACTCCACGTTGACGCAGTCGGCGCGGTGCACGGAGACGCCGCTGCCCCGGGTGACGAAGCCGATGATCGGGTCGCCGGGGACGGGCGTGCAGCAGCGGGCGAGCTTGACCCAGACGTCCTCGACGCCCTTGACGACGACGCCGGGGTCGGCGTTGGCGCGGCGCTTGCTGCGGCCGCCGTGCGAGGGCGGGGTGGACTCGGCGATGTCCTCGTTGGCCTCGTCGTGGCCTCCGAGTGCCTGCACCAGCTTCTGGACGACGCCCGCCGCCGCGACATGTCCCTCGCCGATCGCCGCGTACAGCGAGGAGATGTCGGGGTAGCGCATCTCGTGGGCGAGGGTGACCAGGGAGTCGCCGGTGAGGATGCGCTGGATCGGCAGGTTCTGCTTGCGCATGGCGCGCGCGATGGCGTCCTTGCCCTGCTCGATCGCCTCGTCGCGGCGCTCCTTGGAGAACCAGGCGCGGATCTTGTTGCGGGCGCGCGGCGACTTGACGAAGCCGAGCCAGTCCCGGGAGGGACCGGCGCCGGCCGCCTTGGAGGTGAAGACCTCGACCAGGTCGCCGTTGTCGAGCGTCGATTCGAGCGGGACGAGCCGCCCGTTGACGCGTGCTCCTATGGTCCGGTGGCCGACCTCGGTGTGGACGGCGTACGCGAAGTCGACGGGGGTCGCGCCGGCGGGCAGCGCTATCACGTCGCCCTTCGGCGTGAAGACGAAGACCTCGTTGCGCGAGAGGTCGAAGCGCAGGGACTCCAGGAACTCGCCGGGGTCCTCGGTCTCCTTCTGCCAGTCCAGGAGCTGGCGCAGCCACGCCATGTCGTTGACGGTGTCCTGGCCGCGCCCGGTGTTCTTGGGGATGTCGGTACGGACCTTGGAGGCGCCCGCGACGGCCTCCTGCTTGTACTTCCAGTGGGCGGCGATGCCGTACTCGGCGCGGCGGTGCATGTCGAAGGTCCGGATCTGGAGCTCGACGGGCTTACCGCTGGGACCGATCACCGTGGTGTGCAGCGACTGGTACATGTTGAACTTGGGCATCGCGATGTAGTCCTTGAACCGCCCGGGCACCGGGTTCCACCGGGCGTGGACGGTGCCGAGCGCCGCGTAGCAGTCGCGGACCGTGTCGACGAGGACGCGGATGCCCACCAGGTCGTAGATCTCGGCGAAGTCCCGGCCTCGCACGATCATCTTCTGGTAGACGCTGTAGTAGTGCTTGGGGCGGCCGGTGACGGTGGCCTTGATGCGGGCGGCGCGCAGGTCGGACTGGACCTCGTCGGTCACTATGGCGAGGTACTCGTCGCGCTTGGGGGCGCGCTCGGCGACGAGGCGGACGATCTCGTCGTACATCTTGGGGTAGAGGATCGCGAAGGCGAGGTCCTCCAGCTCCCACTTGATGGTGTTCATGCCCAGCCGGTGCGCCAGCGGGGCGTAGATCTCCAGCGTCTCGCGGGCCTTCTTCTCCTGCTTCTCCCGCTTGAGATAGCGCATGGTGCGCATGTTGTGCAGGCGGTCGGCGAGCTTGATGACGAGGACCCGGGGGTCCTTGGCCATGGCGACGACCATCTTGCGTACGGTCTCGGCCTGGGCGGCCTCGCCGAACTTGACCTTGTCCAGCTTGGTGACGCCGTCGACGAGCAGGGCGACCTGGTCGCCGAAGTCGCGCTTGAGGGTGTCCAGGCCGTACTCGGTGTCCTCCACCGTGTCGTGGAGCAGGCCCGCCATCAGCGTCGCGGGGTCCATGCCGAGCTCGGCGAGGATCGTGGTGACGGCCAGCGGGTGGGTGATGTAGGGGTCGCCGCTCTTGCGCTTCTGGCCGCGGTGCCAGCGCTCGGCGACCTGGTAGGCCTTCTCGATCTGGCGGAGCGTGGCCGTCTCGATCTTGGGGTCGTTGCCCCGGACCGTACGCAGGAGGGGTTCCAGGACCGGGTTGTACGGGCTGGAGCGCTGGACCCCGAGGCGGGCGAGGCGCGCCCGCACGCGGTTGGAGGAGCCGCCGGAGCGGGAGGCGGACCCGGTGGCGGCCCCGGCCTTCGCAGGGGGCCCGGGGGGCGGGGGCTTGGGCGCGGCGGCGGCCGGTTTCCTGGCCGGGGGCTGCACGGGGCCCGTCGTCCCGGCCGGTGTCGGCGGGGCCTCGGGGGCCGCGGGCTTCGCCGGAGGGGTGGCGGCCTCGGCGGACTGCGCGGTGTCGGGGCGCGCCGGGGCGGCGGGCTTCGCGGCCCGGGGGCGCGCGGTGCCGGCGGCCGGCTCGGCGGGCGCGGACTCCGGCGCGTTCGAGGGCGCGGCCTTATCCGGCGTGGCGGGGGCCGCCACGGGCTTGTCGGGCTGCGGGGCGGCGGCTGACTGGGCCTCGTCTGGCAAGAGCGCTCCTCGTGCGGATCCGGGGTACCCGGAGAGCCCATGGTATCGATCCCCCGGCGGGACCTCGCCCGGGGACGGTGGGAGCCTGCACAACGAGGGATGGGCACCCGGTGTTCCCGGGTGCCCATCCTGATGTCCTCGGTACCCCTCGCCGGGCGGTGGCCTGCGGATCAGACCGTGATCAGGGCCTCCAGCGGGGTGCCGGCGAGGCCCGGCTCCAGGCGGGCGCGGCCCGCGAGGAAGCCGAGCTCCATGAGGACCGCGACGCCCGCGATCTGGGCGCCGGCCCGCCGGATGAGCTCCAGCGAGGCCTCGGCGGTGCCGCCGGTGGCGAGGACGTCGTCGATGACCATGACCCGGTCCTCGGCGTCGAGGTCCTCGGCGTGGATCTCGATCTCCGCGCTGCCGTACTCCAGCTCGTAGGTCTGGCTCAGCGTGGCTCCGGGAAGCTTGCCGGCCTTGCGGACCGGGACGAATCCGATGCCCGCCCGGACCGCGACGGGCGCGGCCAGGATGAAGCCGCGGGCCTCCAGGCCGACGATCTTCGTGGCGCCGTGCCGTACGCACAGCTCCGCGAGGGCGTCGGTGAGCGCCGTGAAGGCCACCGGGTCGGCGAGCAGCGGGGTGATGTCCTTGAACACCACGCCCGGCTTCGGGTAGTCCGCGACATCGCGGATCCGGCTGAGCAGCAGCTCCCTGATGGATTCGGTGGTGCTCGTCATCGCTCAGCGCTTCCCGGGGGTGCGGCCGTGCGACCGGGGGCGGCCGATCGCCGTGCCCGCCGTCTCGGTGTCGTCGCGCGGGTCGTCGGAGCCGTCGTCCGGGGACTCGCCCTTGGCGGCCGCGGCGGCCCGCTTGGCCAGGACCCGCTTCTTCAGCGCCTTCATCTGCGGGTCGCGTTCCTTGAGGTCGGCGACGAGCGGCGTGGCGATGAAGATCGAGGAGTAGGCGCCGGCGGCGAGACCGACGAACAGCGACAGCGAGATGTCGTTCAGCATGCCCGCGCCGAGGACGCCGCCACCGATGAACAGCAGACCGGCCACCGGCAACAGCGCCACGACGGTGGTGTTGATGGAGCGGACCAGGGTGCTGTTGATCGACCGGTTGGCGATCTCGCTGTACGTGTAGCGGGTCTGCTTGGTGATGTCCTTCTGGCCTTCCTTGAGGCTGTCGAAGACGACCACCGTGTCGTACAGGGAGTAACCGAGAATGGTCAGCAGACCGATCACCGTGCCCGGGGTGACCTCGAAGCCGACCAGGGCGTAGACGCCGACCGTGATGGTGATGTCGTGGATCAGCGCGATGAGGGCGGCGACGGCCATCCGCCACTCGAAGGCGATGGCCAGATAGATCACCACCAGGATCATGAAGACCCCGAGACCGGTCCACGCCTTGTTGGCGATCTGCTCGCCCCAGCTGGGGCCGACCAGGTCCGCGTTGATGTCGTTGGCGGGGATGCCGAGCTCGTCGGAGAGGGTCTCCTTGATCTCGTTGGCCTTCGCGGTGTCGACCTCGGTGATCTGGATGCGCAGACCGCCGTTGCCGAGCTCCTGGACGATCGCCATGTGGCCGGAGGCCTCGGTCGCCACGTCCGTGGCCTGGGAGGTGGAGATCTGGGCCTTGGTGTCGGTCGTGAAGACCGCGCCGCCCTTGAACTCGATGCCCATGCGGAGGCCGCCGACCGCCACGCCGATGATGGCCGTGATGGTGATCAGTATCGAGACGCCGTACCAGATCTTGCGGTTGCGGATGAAGTCGTAGCCGACCTCGCCGCGGTAGAGCCGGGCGCCGAGATTGCCGAGTCGCGACATCTCACGCCTCCTTCGGTTCGGTGGGGGCGTTGACACGGCGCGAACGGCGCAGCGGCGGCTGGGCGCCGAGCCGCTTCGGGTCCAGCCCGGACCACGGGCCGCCCTTGGAGAAGAACTTCGTCCGGCCCATGAGCGTCATCAGGGGCTTGGTGAAGAGGAACACCACGACGACGTCGAGCAGGGTGGTGAGGCCGAGCGTGAAGGCGAAGCCCTGCACCTTGCCGACGGTGACGATGAAGAGCACCGCGGCGGCCAGGAACGACACGAAGTCGGAGACCAGGATGGTGCGGCGGGCGCGCGGCCAGGCGCGCTCGATGGCCGGTCGCAGCGTGCGTCCTTCGCGGATCTCGTCTCTGACGCGTTCGAAGTAGACGATGAAGGAGTCCGCTGTGATGCCGATGGCGACGATGGCGCCACAGACCGCCGGGAGGTTCAGCGCGAAGCCGATGGCCGGGCCCAGCAAGGCCATGATCGTGTACGTCAGGATGCCGGAGACCAGCAGGCTGAGCAGCGCGATGAACGCGAGGCCCCGGTAGTAGACGACCAGGTAGATGATGACCAGCGCCAGACCGATGGCGCCGGCGATCAGGCCCGCCTGGAGCTGCTCGCTGCCGAGCGCGGCGGTCACCGTGGTGACGCTGACCTCCTTGAAGGTCAGCGGCAGTGCACCGTAGGACAGGATGTTGCCGAGATCCTCGGCCGACTGCTGGTCGAAGCTGCCGGAGATCTGGGCGTTCTTGCTGAGCGCGGTGCGCACCGAGGGAGCGGAGACGACCTCGCCGTCGAGGACGATCGCGAACTGGTTCATCGGCGGCTGCTGCTGCGAGAGCCGGCTGGTGATCGTCTGGAACTTCTTGGCGCCGGCGGAGGTGAACTCCATCGACACGATCCACTGGCCGGACTGCTGGTCGATGGCGCCCTTGGCGTCGTCGACGTCGCTGCCGGAGACCTCGGCGGGGCCGAGGACGTACTTCTCGTAGCTGCCCGGGACGTTCGAGCCGCAGGCGACGATCGAGTCGGTCGGCTTGGCGTTCTGGCCGGCCGCCGTGCGCTGCTTCGGGTCGGTGCAGTCGAGCTTGGCGAACTCTTCCTGGAGCTTGGCCGTGGCCGGGTCCGCGGAGGGCGAGGCCTCGGGGGAATCGGACGGCTTCGGCTTGTCGGTGGCGCCGGGGGTCGGGTCGTCCTTCGTCAGGGCTCCGGTGACCGCGCGGCCCTGGGTGGTGGCGCTCGCCGAGGGGGTGGCCTCCGTACCGGTGGCCTCCTCACCCTCGGGCTTGTCCTCGCCCTTGGGCTTGTCCTCACCCTCGGCGGACTCGCCGGGCTTCGGGGTGGCGCCGGCGGAGGGGCTCTCCGAACCGGAGGGCTTGGGTGCCTCGGGGCCGCTCGCCTGCACCGTCAGAACAGGCCGGAAGTAGAGCTGGGCGGTGGTGCCGACCTGCTCCTGGGCCTGCTTGGAGTTCGTCCCCTTGGGGATGTTGACGATGATGTTCTTCGTGCCCTGGGTCTGGACCTCGGCCTCGGAGACGCCCAGACCGTTGACACGCCGCTCGATGATCCCGACCGCGGTGTCCATGTTGGTCTGGTTGATCGCGTTCGGCTTGCCGGGCTGGTTCTGCGCCTCCAGCGTGATCGACGTCCCGCCGGCGAGGTCGATGCCCAGCCGGGGCGTGGTGTGCCCGGACAGGAACAACCCGCCGGTGAGCGCGACCATGGCGATGAGGATCAGAGCCAGGGCACGCCCCGGCCTGCCCTGACCGCCGGACGGCCCTCGGCCCTTCTTGGGTGCTGCCACCTTCTCGTTTCTCCCTGTCCAACCGCCCCGCGCCGGGTACGCGCCCGAGCGGCCACGAAGTGTAGTGGGGACCTGCCCCCCGCAGACGACCGCACGTCCCCGGGGACGCCGCGCGCCGGTGGGCGCGCGGCGTCCCCGGGATCGTGAGAACTACGTGGGGTGGGCGTGGGCGGCGGGGTTTGCCGCGCCCTTTGCGGGCGTGGTGTGCTTGTGGGG
>NZ_JBHXJG010000331.1:0-6500 GCF_042723425.1 Streptomyces sp. NPDC058375
CCCGGGGTGTGGCGGCCCGCGGGGGCGGGGGCGCCCCCCCCAATCCAGCCCGTCCGGCGCTTGAGGACAAGAGGGGCCCGGGGCGGAGCCCCGGTTTCGGGAAGGGGCGGGGTGGGGACAGGCCCGCCGCAGGCGCCCCCCACCCCGTATCGTGTTCCCACCCGGATCCCCCACTTCCCGCACGTCACAGCCGCTCCACCGCCGCAGCGGCCCTACGCAGCACCCGCACGAGGAGCCCGTACCGCCATGGCCGAGCACGCAGACCACGCCGACCGCGCAGGTCAGGACGATCACCCCGCGTACCTCGTAGGACTGCGCCTGCACGGCCGCCGCGTCGTCGTCGTCGGCGGCGGACAGGTCGCCCAGCGCCGGCTGCCGCAGCTCATCGCCACCGGCGCCGTCATCACCCTGATCTCCCCGTCCGCGACCCCCTCGGTCGAGGCCATGGCGGACGCCGGCGAGATCCGCTGGGAGCGCCGTCGCTACCAGGACGGCGACCTCGCCGACACCTGGTACGCGATCATCGCCTCCTCCGACACCACGGCCAACGACGCCGCCTCCGCCGAGGCCGAACGCACCCGCACCTGGTGCGTCCGGTCCGACGACGCCGAGGCCGCCACCGCCTGGACCCCGGCCACCGGCCGCATCGACAACATCACCGTCGCCGTCCTCAACGCCACCCCCCGGGGCCGCGACCCCCGCCACTCCGCCGCCCTCCGCGACGCCATCGTCGAAGGCCTGCGCGACGGCACCCTCGCCGCCCCCCACCACCGCACCCGCGCCCCCGGTGTCGCGCTCGTCGGCGGCGGCCCCGGCGACCCGGATCTGATCACCGTCCGGGGCCGCCGCCTCCTCGCCGAGGCCGACGTGGTCATCGCCGACCGCCTCGGCCCCCGCGACCTGCTCGACGAACTGCCGCCGCACGTCGAGGTCATCGACGCCGCGAAGATCCCGTACGGCCGGTTCATGGCCCAGGAGGCGATCAACCAGGCGCTCATCGAGCACGCCAAGGCGGGCAAGGCGGTCGTCCGGCTCAAGGGCGGCGACCCGTTCGTCTTCGGCCGGGGCATGGAGGAGGCCCAGGCGCTGGCCGCCGAGGGCATCCCCTGCACGATCGTCCCCGGCATCTCCAGCACCATCTCCGTCCCCGGAGCGGCCGGCATCCCGGTCACCCACCGGGGCGTGGCCCATGAGTTCACCGTGGTCAGCGGCCACGTCGCCCCCGAGGACCCGCGTTCGCTGGTCGACTGGGAGGCGATCGCCCGGCTGCGAGGCACCCTGGTCCTCCTCATGGCCGTCGACAAGATCGGCGCCATCGCCGCCGCCCTGATCGCCCACGGCAAGGACCCGGCCACCCCGGTCGCCCTCGTCCAGGAGGGCACCACCGCCGCCCAGCGCCGGGTCGACGCGACCCTCGCGGACGTCGGGGAGCGAGCAGTCACGGAGGACGTGCGCCCGCCCGCCGTGATCGTCATCGGCGAGGTCGTCGCGGTCGGCCCGGACTCCGCCCCGCAGGTCGTCCAGGACGCGGCCGACTAGGCAAGAGCGCGCCCCCGCCCCGTAACCCGCGGTTACACAACTCCCTCCCAGGCGTTGGCACCGCACACCCGACAAGGCAGTATCACCCTGTGGCAGATCTCATCTCCGTCGACGACCCCGACGACCCCCGGCTGAGCGACTACATCGGTCTGACCGACGTCGAGCTGCGACGACGGCGCGAACCCGCGGAAGGCCTCTTCATCGCCGAGGGCGAGAAGGTGATCCGCCGAGCCCGCCAGACCGGCTACGAGATGCGGTCCATGCTGCTCTCCGCCAAGTGGGTCGACGTCATGCGCGACGTCATCGACGAGGTCCCGGCCCCGGTGTACGCGGTCGCCCCCGAACTGGCCGAACGCGTCACCGGCTACCACGTCCACCGCGGTGCGCTCGCCTCCATGCAGCGCAAGCCGCTGCCGACCGCCGACGAACTGCTCGCCACCGCGCGCCGGGTGGTGGTCATGGAATCGGTGAACGACCACACCAACATCGGCGCCATCTTCCGCAGCGCGGCGGCCCTCGGCATGGACGCGGTCCTGCTCTCCCCGGACTGCGCCGACCCGCTCTACCGACGCTCCGTCAAGGTCTCCATGGGCGCGGTCTTCTCCGTCCCGTACGCCCGCCTCGAAGCCTGGCCCAAGTCGCTGGAAACGGTACGGGAGGCCGGCTTCCGGCTCCTCGCCCTCACCCCGGACGCCAAGGCCACCAGCATCGACGAGGCGGCCCCGCACCGGCTGGAGCGGGTGGCGCTGATGCTCGGAGCCGAGGGCGACGGGCTGTCCACGCGGGCCCTGATGGCCGCCGACGAATGGGTCCGCATCCCGATGGCGCACGGCGTCGACTCGCTGAACGTGGGCGCGGCGGCGGCCGTCGCCTTCTACGCGGTGGCCACCGGACGCCCGGAGAGCTGAGCACGGGCCAGCCCCTGCCCGGGGCCCGGCGTCACAACGACCGCGACGGCCCCCGCACACCCCGAACCTGAGGATCACCGGATTCACCGGAGCCACTGGCGACGTCCGACGCACCCTGTGCGGGACGCCAGGACTGCGCGCCCTGCGCGTCCTGCGAGACCTGTGCCCCCGGCGCCCGGTCCTGCTGCTCGCTCCCGCCGAGACCCTGCGCCGGCCCCTGGCAGCCCTGCGCCGCCGCGATGCCCAGCGCCACCAGCAACGTGACCACGACGAACACCACCAGCCGCTGACGCAGCAGCCGCGGATTGGCCGGCCGCCGCCCCGCCGAGGTCGTGCGGCCCCCGGAACGGGTGCCCGGACGTCCGTTCGTTCCGGCCGGAGCCCCCTGCCGCTTCCCGGTCCTGCTTCCCGAACGTGTCGTGTCGCGCGACGCCTGCTGCGGGCGCGAGCCACCGGTGCGCGGCGGTCCGGAGCGCGCGGGTGCGCCGCGCCTGCCCGACGGGGGGCGGGAGCCGGACGGGCCCTCCGCACGACGGGTGTGCTGCTCGGCGTACGGATCCTCCATCCGTCCGGTCGGCCGGTCGGCTTCCTGGGCGGAACGCTGGAGGGGCGGCCGGCTCTCGTGCAGCCCCTGCGCCTCGCGCGCCGCGATCTCCTTGAGCCGCATGGACAGTTGCAGCGTGCTGGGCCGCTCCTCCGGATCCTTCGCCAGACAGGCGCTGATCAGCGGGGCCAGCGCGTCGTGCACCCCGTGGAGCTGTGCCTCCTCGTGCACCACGCGGTACAGCATCACCTCGGAGCTGCCGTGCCCGAAGGGGGAGTCGGCCATCGCCGCGTACGCCAGGGTCGCGCCGAGCGAGAAGACGTCCGTCGCGGGCGTCACGGCCGCGCCCCGGACCTGCTCGGGCGCGAGGAAGCCGGGCGACCCCACCGCCGTACCGACGTGGGTGAGGGTGCTCGCCCCGGTCGACCACGCGATGCCGAAGTCGATGATGCGGGGGCCCTTGGGGGAGAGCAGGATGTTCGACGGCTTCAGATCGCGGTGGACCACCCCCGCCTCGTGCACCGCCACCAGGCCCTCCGAGAGCGCCGCCCCGATCGAGGCGACCTCGGCGGCGGCCAGCGGGCCCTCCTCGGCGACCTTGTCGTGCAGCGAGGGGCCGGGAACGTACTGCGTGGCGAACCACGGGCGGTCCGCCTCCAGATCGGCGGCGACCAGCCGGGCCGTGCAGCCGCCGCGGATCCGCCGGGCAGCCGACACCTCGCGCGCGAACCGCGAACGGAACTCCTGATCCTCCGCCAGGTCGGGCCGGATCACCTTGAGCGCGACCCGCTGGCCGCGCCGGTCGGAGCCGAGGTAGACGACGCCCATGCCGCCCGCGCCGAGCCGCCGGTGCAGCCGGAACGAGCCGACGAGACGCGGGTCCTCGCGCCGGAGCCGCATCATCGCCATCGTCTGCCCATCCCCGCTGCCTGGTCCGCCTGACGAGGCACAGCTTACGTACCCCGCGCCCGGCGCGCTCAGAGGCCGCGCCCTCGCCGGGGATTCGATTGTCCGTGCAGGGCGCGAGAGGTGAAGAGGGGTCAGGGCACGGCGGATCCGGGCCCTTCGGTCGGCCGGCGCGCTCAAACGGCCACCGACACAGGGGGATTGGATCACTGCGCGGCCGACCGGGCGCGGCCCTCACGCAGGACGTGACCACAGCCCTGGCACACGGGGTGGCGGTATCCCGGGCAGCCCCGGCGCTGACGGACGCCCGCCGCGGAACGGCGGACGTGAGTGAAGTCACCCGACGACGCGTCCGCGAAGCCGACGGACGTGTACCGGACCCACCCCCCCCACAGGCCCCGGCGTCCCCTCCGGGATGACCCCAACCTCCGGTGGCCCGTCTCCACCCAGGGGAGTACGCCGAGCGACGACGGCTCATCCTCCGGGAGGCCCGGGATTAGGTACGCGGGCATGACGCCCTGTGCTCGCCGCTTACCTAATGTTGAGGTCAAGCGGCGGGCGCAGCACTCGTCCCCCGAGGTCACACGCCCGCCGCCCCCATCAGGTCAGGAGAGGAACCATGTCGGACACGGCAACGCGGACGATGGTCCGTATGCAGGGACGCAAGGCCTACGCCGCGTTCGGCGGCCGTTCGTCCGGCACCCGTCACCCGTTGGTGGCGACGGCGATGGTCCTTCCTCTGGCGGCCCTGCTCGTGGTCGTCTTCGGCGGCTGGGAAGCGGTGGTCACACAGGCGTCGTCCGTGGCGGTGATGTTGGGGCGCTGAGCGGCGCCCGGGGTCCGGAAGAGCGGTCCGGACCCGCGCATCCGGCCAACAGCCCCGTGGGGACGGGGGTGCGGCGGACGGCAGCGTTTGTCCGGTCAGCTGGGGAGCTGACCGGGCATCGCGCTTTCCGGGCCCGTACGTTCGGGCCCATACGTTTCCCCGCCGGGTCGACGCCCGGCGCGCAGCGATGTCCGGACCGGCTCTCGCGTTACGCTCACGGCGGCACCGGTGCCACGGCCGGGCCGACCGCCGCCGGGAGAGCCGTTGACCAGCACCCAGACCTCAGTCGTCCAGGACCTGGGCACTCTCGCACACCGCCTCTCCCACCCCGCCAGGACGCGGTGCGTGTGCGAGCCGCCGCAGGTCCTCGCGGACCGGCCCGACGGCACGGTGGTCCGCAGCGGCGCGATCGTCGCGAAGGCGCATGCCGCCGACACCGACCGCGAGGCGCTGGCGGCCCGGATCGCCCTGGCCGCCGCACCGCAGCTCACCGGCATCCTGCTCCCGCCGCTCACCGCCCCGGCACCGGCCGGCCCTGCTGCCCGCCCCATCACCCTCTGGCCGCTCGGCGCGCCCGTGGACCCCGCCGACCCCGACGCGGCCCCCTGGGCCGAGGCCGCGGACCTGCTCGCCCGCCTCCACCGGACGGAGCCCCCGTTCCCGCTGCCGCCGATGCGCGGCCCGGCCAAGGCGGCGCGGGCCGTCGCCCGGATGCGCGCGGCCCTTGCCGGCGGCGCGGCCACCCTTCCCGGCGGCGCGGACCCCCTGTCCGGTGACGCGGCCACCCGTCCCGGCACCCCGGCCCTCCTCGGCGACCAGGCCTCCCGGCCCGGCGGGGTGGCTTCCCAGCCCGGTGCCGCCGCCTCCCATTCCGTACTGGCCGGCTGGCGGGCCCTGCCCGCCTGGGCCCGGGGCGAGGCCCCGGCTCCCGCGCACCGGAGCCGCTTCCTGTGCCACGGCGACCTGCATCTGGGCCAGCTCGTACGCCATCCCGCGCCGGACGGGCCCTGGCTGCTCATCGACGTGGACGACGTGGGGTCGGGCGATCCGGCCTGGGACCTCGGCCGGCCCGCCGCCTGGTACGCGGCCGGACTCCTGCCGCCCGAGGACTGGGCCACCTTCCTGGACGCCTACCGGTTCGCCGGGGGACCGGCGGTTCCCGCCGTCGGCGACCCCTGGCCCGCACTGGACGTCCCGGCCCGCGCCCTGACGGTGCAGACGGCGGCCGTCGCCCTCGCCAAGTGCGCGGCGGAGCAACGGGATCCGGACGAACACGAACAGCTGATGATCGAATCCTGTGCCCGAATCGCTACGTTGCGGCCCGAGTTGGCCGTCGGCCCCGCGTCGTAGGGTGAACGGACCGTGGCCGGGCAGACATTCCGGCGACGGCACAACGAGGGCGAGGAGCCGAGTCGATGATGCAGTGTCCGAAGTGTCACGCGCAGATGAACACGTACAACCGCAACGGTGTTCAGATCGAGCAGTGCAACGGTTGCCGGGGGATATTCCTCGACTACGGCGAGCTGGAGTCCCTGACCCGCCTGGAGTCCCAGTGGTCCCAGCAGGCCCCGCCCGCGCCTCCCGCCCCGCAGGCCTACCCGACCGCCCCTACCGCCGCCCACGCCCCCGCCTGGGGTGCGCCGCAGCACGGCGGGCACGGTGGGCACTACGGCCACCACCGTCAGAAGGGCTTCGGCCGGATGCTCTTCTCGTCCTGAGCCCTTCTGAGCCCTTCTGAGCCGTTTCTGCGTGGCCCGGACCCCGGGCCGCGCAGGGC
>NZ_JBHXJG010000332.1:0-6476 GCF_042723425.1 Streptomyces sp. NPDC058375
CCTCGACGCCGCGGGCGAGGACGACTGGGCTCCGCCGGACACGGGCTCCCTGCGAGGCGACCTGACGGCCCTCAACGGGGAGATCCATGACTCCTTGGTGGTACGCCCGTCGATCCCGCAGGCCCTGGTGGCCGCCTCATTCCGCTCCGCGCGGGCGGCCGACGCCCAGCAACGGCTGTGGGAGGACCGCTACCAGCGCTGCGAGGCCATCGTCGAGCGCGCCGTCGAGCGGGGCGAACTCCCGCCGGACACGGCCGCACGGCCGCTGCTGATCGCCGCCACCGCGCCCCTCTACCACCAGCTTGTGCTGTTGCGAACCGCCCCCGACCCTCACCTGGCCGCACAGGCGGCGACCACAGCGGCCCTGGCGGCCACGGCCGGCGCGTTCGCCCGCCCGGCCGCCGGGCGACGAGCCCTGACTGCGGACGACGAGCCCTGACAGCGGGCCGGAGAAGCCGTCGGCGACCGGGGCCCCGGACCCTGAAACCTCCAGTTGGGAATACGAACTGATTTTCCATAAGATCCGGCGATGATCACTAGAAAACGGCTGACGACCGGGGTGGGCATAGCGCTCGCCACCCTGGCCGCCGGGCTCGGCACCGCGGTCCCCGCCGCCGCCGACGAAGCCCCCGCCGCCCCCTCCCCCAAGGTCGAGCTGGTGCTCGACGTCAGCGGTTCCATGCGCACCCGGGACATCGACGGCCAGTCCCGGATGGCCGCCGCGAAGCAGGCGTTCAACGATGTTCTGGACGCGGTGCCCGAGCAGGTGCAGCTCGGCATCCGGACGCTCGGTGCGGACTATCCGGGCGAGGACCGCAAGGTCGGCTGCAAGGACACCCGGCAGCTCTACCCGGTCGGCCCGCTGGACCGTACGGAGGCCAAGACCGCGGTCGCCACGCTGGCCCCCACCGGCTTCACCCCGATCGGTCCTGCCCTGCTCGGCGCGGCCGACGACCTGGAGGGCGGCGACGGTTCGCGCCGGATCGTGCTCATCACGGACGGGGAGGACACCTGCGGGCCGCTCGACCCGTGCGAGGTGGCCCGGGAGATTGCCGCCCGCGGCACCCACCTGGTCGTGGACACGCTGGGTCTCGTGCCCAACGCCAAGATCCGCCAGCAGCTGACCTGTATCGCGGAGGCCACCGGCGGGACGTACACCGCCGTCCAGCACAAGGAAGAACTGTCCGGCCGTGTCAAGCAGTTGGTGGACCGGGCGGCCGAGCCCGTCGTGACTCCGGTGGCGACCGAGGGGGCCGGAAGCTGTTCCGCGGCGCCCGAGCTGAAGCCGGGTCTCTACACCGACCGCGCGGAGATCGCCCAGCACCGCTGGTACCGCGTCGACGTGCTGCCCGGTCAGGAGCTGCGCGCCTCGGCGAGCGTCGCGGCCGACCGGGCCGTGGACAACGACTACGGAGTCCTGCTGCGGGCGGTGACCGCGCACGGACGCGAGATCGTCCGGGGCTCCGAAGCCGGGACCGGCCGTACGGATGTGATCTCGTCCGGGCTGCGCTATCCGAAGCCCGAGGTGGAGGACGGTGACGACGGCGACGGCAAGCCCGCCGCCGAGAGCGTCTGCCTCCAGCTCGCCCACTCCTTCTCCGCGCCCGCCTCGGTGAAGAAGTCCCCGGGCCTGCCGGTCGAGCTGACCGTGGGTCTGGTGGACGGCCCGGACAACGCCTCGGACGTGGCCGCCTTCGGGCTCGGACGCGGCTGGTGGCTGCTCGGCGTGCTCGTCCTGACCGGGCTGGTCGCGGGCCTGCTGACCGGCTGGATCTCGCGCTGGCGCGTCGCCGTCTGGAGGACCAACTGATGCGTACGACCCCTCGCCGCACCCGTGGCCTACGACGCGCGCTCACCGGGGCGCTGCTCGCCGGGCTGACCCTCCTCACCACGGCTTCCCCGGCGGAGGCGGACGCCCCGTCGGCGAGCGCGAGCCCCGCCGGGGGCGAGGCCGGGCCCACGGAGGCCGGCACCACGTTCCGTACGGCGACCGCCCTGAAGCAGGGCCAGTCCGGCATCGCCCAGGCCTCCGCCGGCGACTACCTGTACTGGGTGTTCCCTGCCTACGCCGGTCAGCGGCCCACCGTCCGGGCCACGGTCAAGCTGCCCGAGAACGCCGCCCGGCGCGGTACGTCCACCTGGCAGGTCGACGTGTACGACGGGCTGCGCCGCCGCCAGGCCTGCATGTACGGGCACCAGACCAGGAAGGCGGCGGCCGACGCGGCCACCGTCGAACTGTCCTGCGTACTGCGGCCCGTGCGGTCCTGGTCCGAGCCGTGGGGAGACGACCCGCTGCCGGGGAGCTACTACATCCGCCTCACGGTGGTGGACCTGCCCGCCGCCGACCTTGGGCTGCCGGTCGGCGTCCAGGTGGGAACGGGCTTCAAGGAGGTGGGCGGATCCCACGACGGGGACGGCACGCTCTCCGAGCCGTTGGTCCCCGGCGTCTCGGTCGCCTCGGCGAGCGAGACGGACGAGACGGGCGGGACTGACGAGACCGGCGGGACTGACGAGACGGGCGACGGGGGCGCTTCGGACGCGCCTCGGACCGTCGCCGGCGGGGAGCCGGAGGACGGCTGGGCCTCGGGCTGGTGGACCGACCGCTGGCTGTGGACCGTCGGCGGTGGCGTGCTCGCCGCGCTGGCGGCCGTGTTCGGCTACTCGCTGACGCGGGGCCGGGGCCGCCCGGCCCACGTGCCGCCCGGCGTCTGACGGTCCCACCGGCCGCTCCCCGAGTGGCGGCCTCCCCCGGCCTCCAAGATCCTGGCCCCCGACAAGGGCGGGATCTTCGAGGTCGGGGAGGCACGGCCGGTGTGGCAGTTCTTCGCGGACAACCCGTGGGTGGCGGTGTTCGCCGTCATCACGGTCGGCTCGCTGCTCGGTCTGGTGCGCTTCGGCCCGGTCCGGCTCGGCGCGGCCGGGGTGCTGTTCGTCGGCCTCTTCGTCGGGGCGCTGGACGAGGACATCGCCGCCGCCGTGCCGGCCGGGGTCTCGGCGCTGGGCCTGGCGCTGTACGTGTACACGGTCGGCCTGGAGTCGGGCCCCGCGTTCTTCCGTGAACTGCGCGGCCAGCTCCCGGTGATGGCCGGTGCCGTGGTGGCCCTGGCCGTCACCGCGGCGGTGGTCGGCTTCGTCGGACACAGCGGGTTCGGCATCGACGGGCCGTTCCTCGCGGGCGGCTACGCCGGCATCGGGACCACCACCCCGGGCCTCGCCGCCGCCCAGGACGCCTCCGAGGATCCGACGCAGCCCGCTGTGGGGTACGCCATCGGCTACCCGCTCGCCGTCGTCATCACGATCACGTTCATCTCGGCGATCGCGGCCCGCCGCCGCTGGACCGCCCGCCGCGACCCCGACTCGGGGCTGCCGTCCACCCTCGTCACCCGTACGGTCGAGGCGGCCCGGGACATGCGCTGGGCGGACGTGCCGGGCGTCGCCGCGCACCGGGTGCTGGCCAGCGAGTACCGCCCGGTCGGCGGATCCACCCGGGTGGCCCGGGAACTGGACCGCCTCTCCCGCGGCGACCTGGTCGTCCTGGTCGGCGGCGAGGACGACGTACGGACGGCGACCGACGCGCTCGGGGCGCTCGCCCCGCGCCATCTGCTGGACGACCGCAGCAGGGTGGACTACCGGCGGGTCCTGCTCACCAACCCGGAGCTGGCCGGGCACACCGTCGCCGAGCTCGGGCTCGGCGAGAAGTACGGGGCCCTCGTCAGCCGGGTCCGGCGCGGCGACTTCGACATGCTCGCCCACGACGATCTGCTGCTCCAGCTCGACGACCGGGTGCGGGTGGTGATGCCGCGCGAGCGGACGAGCGAGGTCACCACGTACCTCGGGGACACCGAGGCGAAGGTGAGCGAGGTCAGCGCGGTCAGCCTGGGCCTGGGGCTCACCCTGGGCTTCCTCATCGGCACCCCCTCCCTCACCCTGGGTTCCACCACGCTCGCCCTGGGCACCGGGGCGGGCCCGCTGGTGATGGGCATGCTCCTCGGCCGGCTCCGGCGCACCGGCCCCCTCGTCTGGACCCTGCCGACCCGGGCCAACCTGACCCTGCGCCAGATCGGGCTGCTGCTCTTCCTCGCCGTCGTGGGGCTCATCTCGGGCTACTCGTTCCGGGAGAACGCCTTCTCGGTGTTCGGGCTGAAGCTGGTGGCGGTGCTGGCGATCGGCGCGGTGGTCAGCTACACCCTGATGGTGCTGGTCGCGAAGGCGCTGGGGCAGAGCCGGGAGCGGACCATGGGGCTGCTGTCGGGCTATGTCGGCAACCCGGCGATCGTGGCGTACGCCAACAGCCGGGCGAGCGACAGCCGGATCAACAACGGCTACTCGACGCTCTTCGCGCTCGCCATCCTGGTCAAGATCGTCTGCATCCAGCTGATCGTCGGCCTCTGATCCGCTGCCGTACCGCCCCGCCCTAGACTGGGCCCTCCAGCGGCCGTCGCGGAGGGGCACGGGATGAGCGGGACGCCGAGGTATGTACGGTTCCAGAGCACCGAGCGCAGTCCCCGGGGCCACTTCCCGGGCATCTTCGCCCTGGCCAACGGGCTGGCGAGGGAGGACCGTCTCACCGAGGAGCAGCGCCGATTCTGGCGGGCGGGGAACGACTGGTACGACGCCGCGTACCCCGACCCCTCGCGGGTCGACCCGGCGGTGTACGACCCCGCCGTGAACCCGGGGGCGGTCGCCTGGTTCAAGGGGACCGCGACCCATCTGCTGGACCGGATCCCGGGCTACCTCGCACTGCTGGCCGCGCACGGGGTGCCGTGCGAGCGGCTGGAGTCCTCGGATCCCGGCAGGATCGTGTACGAGGACGACGTCCAGATCGTCGTCGTGCCCCGGCCCGGCAGCGGGCACGCGGCGGTCGGCGGGATCGGTGTGGGGCGCGCTCAGGACAGCCGTACGCTCAGCTGACGGCCCGCTTCTTGGTAGCCCAGCGCCTGTGCGACCCGCGACGACCCCGGGGCGACGAACACCGCCGGGCGGCCGGGAGTTCCGAAGGCGGCGGCCGGTTCGGCGGACAGCTCTGGTGGAGCGCCTCCCCCATCCTGTTCGATGAGGATCGAACGGTTGCGCGCCGACAGTGGCGCGCCCCAGGGAGCGGAGTTCCTCGATGTCCACGCAGACCGGTCCGGCGCTCGACACCCCGCCTCGCGGCCACGCGTTCACGCCGGGGCCCAAGGGGCTGCCGCTCGTGGGGAATCTGCCGCAGTTCGGGAAGGACCCGCTGGCCTTCTTCGAACTCCTGCGTGGGCACGGGGACATGGTGCGCTGGCGGTTCGGCCGCAACCGGTGCGTCTTCCTCGCCGACCCCGACTGCATAGGCGAGTTGCTGACCGAGACGGAGCACACCTTCGACCAGCCGAAGCTCGGCATCGCGTTCCGCACGGTGCTGGGCAACGGGATGATCGTGGCGCGCGGCCGGGACTGGCGGCGCAAGCGGTCGCTGGTGCAGCCCTCGGTGCGGCCCAAGCAGGTGAAGTCGTACGCCGCCACGATGGCCGACTGCGCGGTGGAGGTGGCGGACCGGTGGTCGGACGGCCAACGGGTCGACGTCAAGCGGGAGATGGCCGCGCTGACGCAGAAGATCGCGGTGCGCACGATCTTCGGGGTGGACACCCCGGCGGACTCCGAGGCGATGGGCCGGGCGATGGACGTCGCCCAGATGCAGATCGGCAAGGAGTTCGCCGGGATCGGCGCGCTGCTCCCCGACTGGGTGCCGACGCCCGGCCGCGCGCGCATCAAGAAGGCCGCCGCCGTGATCGACGCCGAGGTGGGCCGGGTCGTCGCCCGGCATCGGGACGGCGAGGAGGAACGCCCCGATCTGCTCAGCCGGTTGCTCACCGCCGTCGACGAGAGCGGGACGCACCTCAGCGACGACGAGATCCGCGACGAGACGGTCACGCTGTACATCGGCGGTCATGAGACGACGAGTACGACGCTGGTGTGGGCGTGGTATCTGCTCGGCCGCAACCCCCGGGTCCGCGACGCGCTCGCCGAGGAGCTGGACCGGGTGCTCGGCGATCGGGAGCCCGGCTTCGAGGACTACGCCCAACTGACGTACACCCAGGCCGTGGTGAAGGAGACGCTCCGGCTGTACCCGGCGGTCTGGCTGATCACGGGGGTGGCGAAGGAGGGGGCGACGATCGGGGGGCTGTCGATCGAGGAGGGCACCCGGGTGTGGTGCAGCCAGTGGGCCACGCAGCGCGATGCGCGTTGGTTCCCGGAGCCGGAGGAGTTCCGCCCCGAGCGCTGGGACGCGGAGGGCGGCGACGAGATCGTGGAGTACGCGTGGTTCCCGTTCGGCGGCGGGCCCCGGGTCTGCATCGGTACGCGCTTCGCGATGGTGGAGGCCGTCCTCCTGCTGGCCGTGCTGGCCCGCCGCTTCACCCTGGACGTCGACCCGGGCGAGATCACGCCCGTGACGGGTCTGACGCTCCAGCCGGACCGGGACGTCACGGCGACGGTCAGGGCGCGGT
>NZ_JBHXJG010000333.1:0-6434 GCF_042723425.1 Streptomyces sp. NPDC058375
GACTGGACGACACCGAGCACGAGGGATGGGCACCCGGGAACACCGGGTGCCCATCCCCCGTTGGTCGGCGACGAATACCACCACGCGGTTGTGATCGACGCCAGCGGCAAGCGGCCCAGAGAGCTGCTCCAGCTCATCGGGGACCTCCTGTCCCACGAGACCGCCAAAGAGCTCGCGGCGTTACCCCGGCCGTCTCGTCTGCTGCGAGTGCAGGGCGCCGTTCACCGACGAGCGTCCTCCTGGCGCGAACCAACACAACAGGAAGAAGCCTCAACCCCGGGTGAGACATCCAGGGCGGACGCTCTCTGAGGCGAACGTGAGATCAGAAGTTGGTACACCGGCCAACGCGATGCCGCCGCTCGGGGGCTCGCTCGACGAAAGGCCATGAACCGTGTGATAGGGCGTTCCTGTGCTGTTCAGAAGGGGTGCATGGCGCGGCCTGAGTTGGGAGTCGGCGAATTCGACACCGGCGTCAAACAGAGTTGACGCATCGGTCTCGTCCGGAACTGAGCTTCAGGCTGTGGTCTCTCGCTGGTGGCGCCGATCACCACAGGAGGTCGGTGCCATCGTCCTGGGGCGGAGCACCCTTCAGGACGTCAACAGCTCGGGGATAGCCGGAGGGCAGCCCGGACTTCTCGAAGGCGTAGCGCCCTTCCATGTTGCAGTGGGCGTACTCGTACGGGTTGAGCCCAGCGGCGGCCCCCCTGGCTACCGGCTGACCACTATGGTCCCGCTCCTTGACAAACTGGTCGATTCTGACGGTGTTGTAGAGGGCAATCATATTAACGATCACTTGGAGTGCGCCGAGTTGCTCCTCGGCGCCACTCTGGTAGTGGCGAAACTCTTCGGTCTGGCCGCGGTCCACCTTTGAGGCCAACTTCTGGCGCTTCGCGTCACCCTGGCTCTGTGCCTCGATCTGTCGACGGTATTCCGGACTGTTGAGGAGATCCAGGATGTGCATGGTCTTGTAGATCATCCCGTAATGAGCGAACGCCCTGCCGAGCGAAGAAAGGCGATTGTGTCGAACCAGCCTGCGGATGGCGTCTTCGGATCGGAGGCGGCCGCTATGGACTGCTCCCGCCAAGCGGAGCATGTCGTCCCAGTTGCGCTCGATAAGATCGGCGTCAATCCGTTTGCGGGTGGCCTCTTCCAGTGGACCGTAGTGCTCGTCTACTGCGGTGCTCATGCGGCTCAGCACGACTTCGTTGATGTCCGCGATGGTGGGAACGTAGGCGTATCCCGAGAGCGCGAGCAGTCCGAAGAAGACCTCCTGGTGCGGGCTCGCCTCAGCGACGATCCTCTGCAGCCCGTTCTGGTCTGGGCTGTTCCGGCTCGGCCCATCTCTGCGAGAGCGCCGGTCGTTGAGGACGTCCAGTACATGGAGGCATGTCTCCGTCGGCCCCGCTACGACCCGGTCGGCGACTCCCATAAATTGATCAGAGATCAGCGACACCTGAGTGACCACAGGGGTTCCATCTTCTGCGGGCCTGGACGGCCAGGCTGTGGGCGGTGTCGCAAACCGCTGGCCGATGACGGACGCCACACGTTCACCGCGCCATACTTTCGCAATGTCGATCTCTGTCTGATAGCCGAGCAGGCGCTCAGTGACCGCGCTCAGGCACTCGGGTCGCAAAAAGTGTTCGATCACGTAGAGGATGCGTGTCCTGCTCAGTGCAGGAGAGCCGCTGGCTACGGCATCGATACCGACGTTGCACCCCACGGCCACCAAGGCTGCGGCGAAGCTGACCTCCAGGTCGGGAGTGCGGGTTTTCCCTCCACTGAGCGTAGTGAGGGCCTCCGCGGCACCTGTCCAGCTCAGGACGGCGAGCAGCAGCTTGGGCAGGTCGATCCGATCCATCCAGCTCTTGAGTTCTGCGCTCACCATGGGCAACTGCGGGTGCGTCAGCTGCGCCTTCTTCGAGATGCGGAGACGGCCATCTGAACCGAATGTGATGTGGTTGTCCTGCGGGATTCGTGAGGCCGTGGCGCTGATGCTGGCGTGGAGATGCTCCGCGAGGCTTCTGAGGTGGGGGAGCGGGTTCAGGGGCAGACCCATGCTCTCGGCAACTGCAGGGCGTTTCTCAGCCCACTCTATGTCGTTGAAGTTTCCGTCTCTTCCGCCGCCCCACTTTGACGCCCCACGGATATGAATTTCTCCGTTGTTGAGGCGATAGTAAAGTGTCACCACCACGCAGAATGCGTATGCCTTGATGTTCACCTCTCCCGGGTTTAGTTGGTTCGCGCGCATAATGAGTTCACGCCACGCTCCGGTCATCAGACGGTTGTCAAGATCGGCCGGTGTGACCGTGGGGCTTCTTAGCAGGTCCGGCAATGACCGCAGTGCTTCCACGATGTGTCGGGCCTCTGTGGACGGCTGGTAGTCGAGGGCGGTGATGTGATGCAGGTTCTCTGAGAGGGTGGGAAAGTTCTCGATCATCTTTGTGCGCTGGAGCCGTTGCGAGTCTGCCCCCTGGGGGACGGCCAGCCTCTCCATCACCTGAAGGCCCTCGTCGATGGCTGTTCGGTCGCACATCTCCCTGAGGAATTTTGCGAGCGTGGTCTGTTCAGAGGACGGAGGGGTGATCTCTCCAGTGGTCGTATCCACCGTCTCGTGTTCAGTCGAGAGCGCGCGCGTCACTTCGCCACCGAGCTGAAACAATGCCTTGACCAGGTCGTCATAGACCTCTTCCTTGTACTTCTTGGTAGCTCGCCGTGCTTTCCCGATGAATTCGTGGGAGATTAGGTTCATCATGATCTCGACGGCGTCATCGACCGATGTCTCGCGGAGACGGATCAGGGCGGCGACGACCGCGGCGTATCGTTTCTCGCCCCCGAGCTCACGTTCCTTGGCGAACCGGGCGAGAAACGCCAGCCGGCGTGGGGAGATGTTCCGGGATTCAGTGACGGGCAGACCCAGCAGATGAACTAGACGCCCGATCTCCCTGCATCGCCCCAGCGCTTGCTCCAGGTTCCCCCACTCCGGCTTGCCGGGACTGCGGCTCAGCTGGGCCAGCGGTGACACCTGCTCGTTGCTGGAGACATCGATGAGGGCTTTGAGTTCTGGCGGACACTCCTTGTTCGTGAACGGGCTGAGGAGCATGGAGTACATCTGCTCGTCGCACTTCGTGCGGACGTGGTGGGCAAGATTGCTCAGCGTGGTCTGCCCGGGAAGCTCGATGCCCTTGTGGCGAAGCCACAACACGGCGAGCCTCGTCAAGGTCCGTCGATCTTCCTCGGTGGTCTCCGCGCGGCTGACCAGGTACTGCCTCAACGCCTCAGACTCCTCGCTGTGATACGCCCGCCAGCCGTACGCTTCCCGGATCTCTTTGGCGTGCCGACGGGTCAGTCCGTCCTGCCGGCCGTAGTCGGCCAGGACGCTAACGGGGTCGCCGATGCCGAGTTGGGTGCCGACGTGCTGCACGGCGTACCGCGGAATATCCGCGATCTCCCGAGGTGCGGGTAGCCATCCCAGGCATCGGAAGTGCCCCAACTGGAGGGCGAACCCCAGCTTCATTGCCGCGCCACGCTTCTTCTGGAGGAGGGCATGATCCTTTTCGAGGAGGTCATAGGCGTGCAGGGCCTCTTCCGTGGGCTCCTTCCGGTGCACCGGGTAGTCCCTGCCCGGCTCGGCATTTGAGCGCTTACTCATGATGTCTGCCTCACTGAAAATCCGACTACGACGATGGGCACACTCGTGGTGCACGACAAGGAGTGTCAAGCTGCCCGCCGGGTCCCCGCATGCCTATCGCACGGTTGAGGCGAGTTCGTCGCCAGAGTAGAAATCATGGGCCGTTCAGGGCACATGCATTCGACGGGACACGACCCAGCTGCCTAGCGTCCCGGGCTATGACCAACGTTTGGATTGAACCGGTCGGGCATCCCGAAACCAGCTATACCGAAGAACAGTTCGGGCGCGCCAAGCACTTTGCAGACCAGGACAGACGGGCGACGCGGGCTCAAGTCACGGCACGCCTCAGCTTCGGCGACGTCTGCGGTGAGATTGTCGAGCAGTCCGGAATCGCGGCGTACGACGCCTTGGGGCCGCTGGCGCGCCAACTGGGCTACGCACCGGAAACCCTGGAGCGGTATCTGAGGGTCGCCAAGCTGGCTGGGCCAGAGCTCCGCGAACGCCTGGCCGTCACCAGTGTGGTCGTGCCATGGACGTGCGTGACCATCGCCTGTGTCACCGACTCCGCAGAGCGCATCCGCCGCGTAGCGGCGCTGCTCGGCCGACTGGACAGCGCGGAGCACATGAAGTGGCCGGTCTCCTTGGATGCAACAGAGTTCCGCCGGTCCCTGGGCCTGCCGGACAGTGCAGGAGGTGCCGCGGGGGCGGCCGTTCCGGGCGACATCGTCGCTCAACTAGGCCGCGGTGAGGTCCGGGAAGCGGTCCTTGCCGAGCTGACCAAGAGTCCCGCCGCGGTCCTCGAAGTTCTGCGTGAGCCCGCCGTCCGGGAGGTCCTCAAGGACCGGGACGTCGCCCGGTTCGTACGTGAGCAGCTACGCCCCGCGCCCAGCCCGAACGAAGAACTTGTCAACGAGCTTGTCGGGGCCGACGAACTCGACCCGAGGGCCGACTGGACGATCAAATACTTCGACCTCGCCCACCAGTGCAGGGAACTCCTCCTGCTGGGCCCCGAAGACTTCGTGAACATCGACGACCCCGACGTCTGGCAGTCCGTCGAGTCCATCCGCGACTCCGTCACCTCTTGGGCTGATCGCGTCCTGCAGCAGCGTCCCCGCACCATCCGCCTCCTCACCGGAAAGTAGAAAAATGTCCTACTCAAAGGCAAACGGCCGGTACTCCAACGCTGTTCGCGACGTCCTCGACCGCGATGCCCTGCGCTCTATCCACGAGGGTGGGAGCGAGGCCGAGCAACTCGCCCGAATGCAGGCCATTGTCCAGTCGAAGTTCAAGGTGCTCTCACCCGAGTATCGTCCCGTGTTCGCACGCATGGTGCGCACCATGTGCACCACCTCCTATAACAAGGCGCGTAAGGACCTGCACAAGGTAGCCACGGCCGGCCCGCAGGGGCCGCACGGGGCGGATGGCGCAGACCGGTCAGGTCCCACTATCCCGGGTGTCGGCTGCGGCACTGGCCCTCATGAAGGAGTCGACACGCAGGTCCCCGGACCCCGTACCGGCGTGACCGACGACGAACGAGTCGTAGTGAAGGTCCTGCTCGGCGAAGGCGGCGAACTTTCCGAAAAGACCGCCCAACAGGCCGTGCTCGAAGACCTCGACCGCATCGTCGGGGGTCTTCTGCCCCAGCTCGCCGAAAGCGACTTCATGGAAGCCGACCGACTGGAAGGCAAGGCCAAGCAGTGCGCCGACGGCGCTCGCAAGCACCGCGACCGCGGTAACCGCATCGTCTCGCTGATCAAGCGGTACGAACGGCTCGTTGCCGGGATCGACAGTATCCCCGGCGTTTTCAACCTCACCGACTACCTCAACGAAGTCGGGCCCCAGGCACTCGGCCTGGATGAGGACGACGCCGAACTGCTCCGCTACGCGGGTGCCCTGTGACCGAGTCCGCCTGGCACCAGATGCTCAAGGGCTGGGGGGTGGACGCCGAAATCCGGATCGGCAACCGTCGCGCCGACTGCGTGCTGCGCTGCGGCAAACGGGCCGAAATCCAGGCCAGGCCGCTGCCGTCCCGAGAAGTCGCCGGCCGAGAAGCACACACCGACCTATGGATCCTGGACTGCCGCAGCGCATTCCGGGCGGGGCGCCTGAGTATCTGGGAGGACGCCACGTTCGGCACACTGCTGCGCTGGAACCGCGCTTGGCACGGCTTCGCCGTCGCTAAGCGCACCATCTTCCTGAACCTCCAGCTCGATCTCTCCACCGGGAACGGCGCCTTCCTCGAAGTCACCGGATGGACCTTCGACAACTTCCGAGCCGCGGGAACCGGCCACCGCCACACCGCTTACGCCCTGCGCTCCTGGATGCGAAACGGAGTCCCGCTCCTAGGAACCCCGGCGGTGCCAAAATGAACTCACGCCCCAGCCCTCACCCGGCCCCACGGCAACAGCGGACCGTGGTCATCGAACTCGACGGCTTCCTCCAGCGGGTGCCAGCGACATACCACCCCCACGGCCCGCTCGTAGGGCGCATGGTGACCACCCAGGTCTTCCACGCCGAAGGGTTGCTCGGCGTATGTCCGGTGCCAGTGGCTATGCCCCTGCACCGCCCCACCTCCCACACCGACCCGAGGCTAAGAAGTCATCTCATTTGGCGAGCCTGCGGTAGCAGATGAGGGTGCAGGCGATGCTGGTGAAGGCGAGGAAGTGGTCGGCCTTGCGTTCGTAGCGTCGGTGAAGGCGGCGGCAGCCGGCGAGCCAGGCCATGGTGCGTTCGACGGTCCAGCGGTGGCGGCCCAGTCGTTGTGAGGGCTCGATGCCCTTGCGGGCGATGCGGTGGGTGATGCCGC
>NZ_JBHXJG010000334.1:0-6434 GCF_042723425.1 Streptomyces sp. NPDC058375
CCGCGAGCTTCCTCGCGGTGGCCGAGACCGCCGTCGTCCGGGCGGCGGTCGTCCATGCCCTGCGGCTTCCGTCGGAGGCGTTCTGGCGGCTGGACGTCGCCCCGCTGACGCTGACCGAACTCAGCGGGCGCTCCGGCCGGTGGAACGTGGGGCTCGGACGCCCCCTGACCGCTCCCTGGGCCCACTGAACGTCACATCCCGTCGCTCTCGCGCCAGTCGGGCCGCACCAGCACCGCCGTGGCGACGATGCCGTCCTCGACCCGCCAGCGCCCGTGGAGCGTCGTCGGCAGGGCAGGGTCGGTGAGGAGCAGACGGGCGGTGAAGGCTCCCTCGGCGGCGGCAGGAACGACAGGCGCCTCCCCGCCGTCCGCCACGCCCGTTCGATGAAACGTCAGATCTGCCTCAGCGAAGTCCAGTTCGATGCCGGTGACCGGGTACCAGGTTTTGAAGACACTCTCCTTGGCGCTGAACAGGACACGGTCCCAATGGAGTTCGTCCGATCCTTCCGGCGCCTGCGGCCCGATCCGCTCGCGTTCGGCCGGCAGCGTCACCAACTCCCGTACGCCGTCGGGGAGCGGGGCGTGCGGTTCCGCGTCGATGCCCAGCGACAGCACGTCCCGCGCCCGGGCCAGCGCGGCCGCCCGGTACCCGGCGCAGTGGGTGAGGCTGCCGACGACTCCCTCGGGCCACAGGGGTCTTCCCCGGTGGCCGTGGAGCACGGGCACGGGCGGCAGGCCGAGTCCGGCCATGGCGCGCCGGGCACAGGCGCGGGCCGTCGCGAAGTCGTTCCTGCGCTTGGCCACGCTCTTGGCGACCAGCGCCTCCTCCTCCGGGAAGAGGGTTCCGTCCGGGACGCTCTCCGCGCGGGTGGCCGCGCAGGAGACGTCGGTGGGCAGCAGCCGCTCGATCACGAGGTGCCTCCGGGGATGCGCCGCTGGGCGGACGGTTCGGCGTCGGTCCTGGCCGTTGGGGCGGGTTCGCCCTCGTAGGGGAGGATCTGCCGCAGCAGGCCGCGCGGGTGTCCCCGCTCGCGCCACTCCCTGGGGTAGCCGATGGAGACCTCCTCGAAGCGCACCCCGTCGTACCAGGTCGTACGGGGGATGTGGAGGTGGCCGTAGACGACGGCCGTGACGTTGAAACGGCGGTGCCAGTCGGCGGTCAGTTCGGTGCCGCACCACTGGGCGAACTCCGGGTACCACATCACCGACGTGGGTTCGCGGACGAGCGGCCAGTGCCCGGCGAGGACGAGGGGTATCTGCGGGTCGTGCTCCGCGAGCCGGCGTGCGGTCTCGGCGACCCGGGCGCGGCACCAGTCGTCCCGGGTCGGATAGGGGTCCGGGTGCAGGAGGTACTCGTCGTTGCAGACGATGCCGGACTCGTGCGCGACGGCGAGCGACTCCTCCTTCGTGTGCGTTCCCGGGGCGCGGAAGGTGTAGTCGTACAGGAGGAAGAGCGGCGCGACGGCCACCGGCCCGTCCGGGCCGGGCCAGAGCGGGAAGGGGTCCTCCGGAGTCGTCACTCCGAGCTCCCGGCAGAGCTCGACGAGGTGGTCGTAGCGGGCCTGGCCGCGCAGTTGGACCGGGTCCTTGGCCACGGTCCACAGCTCGTGGTTGCCGGGGGTCCAGATCACGTGGGCGAAGCGTTCGGCGAGGAGTTCGAGCGCCCACCGGATGTCCTCGGGCTTCTCCGCCACATCTCCCGCGACGATCAGCCAGTCCGCATCGGACGTCGGATACAGGGACTCGACGATCGGCCGGTTGTCGGTCACCGCCGCGTGCAGGTCGCTCACGGCCAGCAGACGGCCCTCGACCCGCTGTCCGGAACCGTCGCCGGGGGACGGTTCGGCGGCGGGGGCACCGTGCGGTGCGAGGTCGCTCGGAGGATTCATGGGCGCTGAATTCCTGATCTGTCGGCAGTCGTCCGGCTCCGTCCGCACGGTGAGGAGCCCCTGGGAACGTAGCCTCTCACGCCCCCCTCCCGGCTCCCCCGGGGTTTCGGGGTGTGGCCATGTCGCCGGGGAGGCAGCCTCCTGAAAGGCGACGGGCGACGACCCGTCAGTCGTCTTCCGTTCGACGGGAGTTCAGTTCGTTCACCGCGCCGAGCGCGTCGCCGACCGTCGTGTAGTCGACGGCGATGAAGGTGACCGGGCGCCCTCGCTCCGCCTCGCAGGCTCTGGTCCGCTCCAGGATCCAGTCGCGGGCGTTGACCCGGCCGGCGTCCAGGCGGCTGCCCCCGGCGTTCGTGATGAAGTGGTTGAGCAGGAAGAGCTGCTTCCCGGTACCTCCCCGGTGGGGTGCGCAGGTCATCTCGGAGGGGCTCCGGAAGGCGAACGGGGTCTCCATGCCGTACCGGTAGAAGTTCCGGTACCAGGGGGCCGGGCCGTCGGCCTTTTCCGCGAACACCACCAGCCTGCGGCCGCTGTCGATCATCTCCTCCAGGGTGGGCCACACGGCGTCCGGGTCCGCGTCGGGCGTGTGCAGGAGGTCGTCCAGGCCGGCCGCGTGGAACGCCTTCTCGGTGTCCTCGGGGCTGATGTCGTCCTGGACGATGAGCGTCACGATCTCGGTGGGGTGGGCGCGCAGCCAGTCGCCGATGTCCTCCAGGGCCGGGACCAGTTCGATGGCCCCGGCGCGGCAGACTCCGTGGCAGAGCCACAGGCCCTCGCGCGGCGGGTTGGCCTTGTCGATGGCGCCCGTGATCAGGCGCCGCTGCTCGGGGGTGAATTCGGGGGAGTCGAGCCGTGCGGCGATGTCCCCGGGGCTCTCCCAGCGGTAAGTGTCGAGCTGGAGCGCCCGGACGCCGGTGTTGAGCTGGGTGGTGATGTCGGGGTCCTGGAGCGGGCCGATGAACCGGTCGGCGGTGGTGGACATGGCGTTGTGCGAGGTGAGGTAGGCGGCTTCGTCGTAGCGCAGTTCGCACAGGCGGCTGCTTCCCAGGCACTGGCGCGGCGCGGACGGGCCGAAGACGGGTGGCACGACCAGTACGCCGGCGAGTGCCGCGCAGGCCACGCCCGCCGCCGTCGTCCGTACCGCCGTCGGGGTCGGGGTCGGCATCTTGTCGGGGCGCACCAGCAGCGCCCAGCCGACGCCGGTGAGGAGTACGCCGCCGACGAGGGCGGTCAGGGCGGCGCCCAGCCCCGTGGCCACCGCCTGCTTCACGGCGTTGCGCTGGAGGTCGTCGACGAGCGCGGTGACGCTCGGGGCCCACGAGGACGGGGTGGTGAGAAGGCGTCCTCCGGTGATCAGCCGGGCCAGGAGCACGGTCGCGGCGGTCAGGACGCCGGCACTGGCCAGCGCCTGCCCGAGCCGCATCAGCCGCCGGGCGGGGGCGGCGGGACCGGTGAACCAGAGGGTCACGAGGGCGGCGAGCGCGAGGGCGAGGGCGAGGACCTGGAGCAGGGTCAGGAGCCGGATGGTGTCGCGGGCCCGTTCCAGGGCGGTCAGATCCGTCCCGGCGGCGGTCAGGGTGTCGGTGAGGTCCCACGTACCGTCCTGGAGGGTGGTACGGAGGTCGGCGGCCGCGGAGCGGGAGCCGTCGGAGAGCGCGGCGGCGGCGGTGGCGGCCAGCGCGGTCGACACGTCCCCCTCCCCCAGCGCCACCTCGATCTCGGGGCGCAGCGCCGTCCGCTGCTGCTCCGGGACCGCTGTGAGGAGGGCGTCGGCGGCGCGGACGGCCTGCTCCTCGGTGAGCGGCAGCCTGGGCAGGGCGGGGGCCCGGCCCTCCTTGAGGTCGTCGAGGGCGGTGGCGAGGTCGGCGTTGAACCGTTCGAAGTCCGGCCGGTCGCGGCCCTGGATGCTCGCCACCAGGTCGCCGAAGTAGACGCGTGCGAGGTCGGCGAGGTTCTCCAGCACCGGGGCGAGGTCGACGGTCAGCCGGAGCTCGTCGCGGTCGCCGCGCAGATAGCCGGTCACCGCCTCGATCTGCTGGTCGGTCAGGGCCCGGACCGTGGCGGGCGGCAGCACGACCTTGATGTTCGACGTCACCAGCGCCTCGGGCACGGGCAGGTGTGCGAGCAGGTCGCGGGTGACGGGCGAGATCTCCGGGTCGACGAGCACCTCGCTGTAGAGGCGGTCGTAGGCCGACTCCTCGTCCAGCACCGCCTGGTAGAAGCCGGGCGAGGCGACCGTGGACCGGACGGTCGCGGTCAGCGCGACCGTGCTCACGCACAGGACGGCCAAGAGGAAGGCGAGCACCGGCACGAGACGGCCGGGCCGGCGCGGGGAGAGGGAGCCCCGCACGGGCCTGAGCGGGTTCGCGGTCGGTTCGGCGCTCACTCACCCAGCCTATGCGGAATATCAGATTTTATGCATGAATGATGAGATTCGGGAGTTGAGGAGCCCGCTGTGCACTCCGTTCACCTGGCCGTCCTGATGACGAGTCACGACCGCCGCGCGCGGACGCTGTCCGCGCTGCGCGCCCTGGAGGAGCAGCGCGGGCTCCCCGCCGGGACGACGCTGGGCGTGCACCTCGTGGACACCGGCAGCACCGACGGTACGCCGGAGGCGGTCCGGCTGCGGCATCCGGCGGTGGAGGTCATGTCGGTGGGCGCGGACGTCCCCCGCAACCAGGCGCTGCGCATCGCGAGCCGCAACAGCCGCAGCGGCGGCGGGGGCGGCGGCCCGCTCGGGACGACGCCGGGCGGACCGAGCCACGCGTGGACGCATCAGCTGTGGCTCGACGACGACGTCGAGCTGTTCCGGGGCGCCCTCGCGACGTTGTTGCGCACATCAGAAGCGGCCGGGTCCGACGCGGTCGTCGTCGGGGCGGTGCGGAACGCGTACGGGGACACGGTGTACTCCGGGCGGCGTGGCAGGTCCCTGGTGCTCGTCGAGCCCGGCGAGCACCGGCCCGAGGACTGCGACACGTACGACGGGCGGGTGGTCCTGGTGCCCCGTGCCGTGTACGACGTGGTCGGGGATCCCGACAAGGTCTTCCGCCACCGGATGGGGGACTACGACCACGGCCGGCGCGCGCGGCGGGCCGGGGTGCGCGCGTACGTCGCCCCGGGGCATGCCGGCGAGTGCGTGGGCGGGCCGGACGCCCCCGGCTCCCGGGAGCCGGGGATCGGTGTCCGGGAGGCGCTGCACCGGGTGACCTCCGTGCGGGAGCTGCCGCCCCACCAGTGGTGGGTGTACTGCCTGCGGCACACCTGGCCGTGGGCGCCGTATCTGATGGTCTCCCCGTACGCGCGCACCGCGGCCCGCGCCACCCTCGGCCGGCTGCGGGGGTGATCACGGGCCGGGCGGGCGTCAGCCTCGTTCGGCCGCGGCCGTGGCGGTCTCGGCAGCGGGGCGGCCGGTGGGCGGGGGCGGCACCGTGGGGTGGCCCGCGGCGGTCCTGGCGGTGCCCTTGGGCGCGCCCCTGCCGGAGGCGGAACCCGTACCGCGCGGCGCGGAGGCCGCCGCGGGAATCGCGGCACCGGCGGTGGACGCCGCGGTGCGCCGAGCGGTGGCCGTACGGGGCGGGGCCGCGCCGGGCGGGGCCGTACGGGAGGAGGCCGGGCGGGACACGGACGGGCGCGGCGGGGCGTACGTCGGAACCCTCAGCAGGGCGAACATCGCGGCCGCCGTCCCCGCCAGCGGCAGGAGAAGGAGCGCGGGGTGCAGCAGCTGCGCGAGGACCAGCGTCCCGGTGGCCACGGGCACCCCCGCCCACAGGGCCATCAGGACCGCCGTGCCCGGCACGGTGACGCGGACCCGGCGCAGGCGGTGCGGGATGTGGTCGTCCGTGTCGCGCAGCGGGGAACGCGCCGCGCGGCGGCGGGAGATCAGGACCAGGGCGGTGTCGGCGAGGGCCACCGTGGCCAGGACCGGGAGCGCGGCCCAGGCGGCGCGGCCCGACGGGGCGGCCGCCTGGATCAGCGCGCCGGAGGCCGCCAGGGCGAACCCGGTGAACTGCGCACCGGACGCGCCGAGCTGGAGGCGTGCGGGGTGCCAGTTGTGGAGCAGGAATCCGGCGAGGCCCGCCGCCAGGGTCGCCGGAAGGAGGGCGAGGGCGGGATCCCCGCCGATGACGGCGCACGCGAGCAGCCCGGCGGCGGTGACCACGCCGACCGCGGTCAACACCCCGTCGACATGGTCGAGCAGGGCGAACGCGTTGGTGACGAGGACGATCCAGAGCACGGCCAGGACGCCCGCCGCCGGTGAGAGCCCGGAGAGGCAGACGACGAGGGCCGCGGCGACCGTCTGAACGGCGAGCCGCAGGGCGACCCACAGCGGCTTCAGGTCGTGGACGAGACCGAGGGCGGCCACCGCCCCGGCTCCGGCGAGCAGCCCCGCGACGGAACCCGCCGCGTCGTCCGCCGCGCCGAGCCACAGGGCCACGCCGGCCGCCGCGCCGACACCGAGCACGGCCGTCGCACCGCCCGTCCTGCGCAGGGCTTCGGCGCGTGGCGCCCGCCCGCCCGGTTCGTCCGGGACGCGGGGGCGGAGCGC
>NZ_JBHXJG010000335.1:0-6426 GCF_042723425.1 Streptomyces sp. NPDC058375
CGCCCTGGACCAGGGTGTGCGCCCCACGGCGCTTTCTCGTCGGTCTTCTCGCTCCCCGTGGTCCGGCGCGTCACCAGGCCGTCGCGGAGGAGGCGGACTTCTCCGAGGGCAGCAGCGCCCACAGCGCCAGGTAGAGCAGGAACTGCGGGCCGGGCAGTAGGCAGGACACGACGAAGATCACGCGCATCGTGCTCGCCGACGTACCGAAGCGCCGGGCGAGGCCCGCGCACACTCCGCCGATCATGCGGCCTTCGCGGGGGCGGACAAGTGCGGCCATGGTGGGCTCCTTCGCGAACCGTAGCGGGAGGAGCAGCGATCTGTGCTCCCCGATGTATCCATGGTGCCGCGCCGGAGGGGGACAAAGCATCGCTCTACGGGGCGAGGCCGACCCCGGTAATCGTCGGGGTCGATCCCTGAGGGGCCTCGTCCCTGAGTCGGGTCTCGTGGCGGTAGTGGGGCAGGTCCCGCACCCCGGGCAGCCCCCGGCGGCGCAGCCGGGCCCGGCAGAGCGGGACGACCAGCAGATGGGCCAGCACCACCCCGGTGGTGTTCAGCAGCAGCGAGTCGATGTCGACGACCTGCCCCGGCACCCCGGTCTGGCCCAGCTCGATGGCGAGCGAGATCAGCGCCCCGGCGGCGACGGTACGCAGCAGCGAGACCCAGGGCGAGACGAAGATCCGCCCCCCGGCCATCGGCAGCAGCACCCCGAGCGGGGCCAGCAGGAACAGCGCCCCGCCGATCCGGCGGACCGCCTCGGCCGGTCCGAGCGCGAGGTCGGCCCTGATCCCGGCGAGCGGCTCGAAATTCGCCGCCGTGATCCAGGGGACGTCCAGCGGGCGCAGCGTCAGCCACCCGACGAACAGCAGATGCGCGACAAGGAGAGTGACGCCCGCCGCGCGGAAGTGGATGACGGTCTGGCCGTCCGAACTGTGACGCACGCCCACCAAGACGCCACGACCGGCAGGATCGGTTCCGTACGGTCGAGGGCGGCTGCGTACGGGCGCCCCCGGCCCGGGCCCGCCCGCTCTCCACCGGCCCCGGCGGGACCGGCGGGACCGGCGTCAGTCCAGCCGGACCGCGTCCGGCGTGGCCAGGTCTCCGGGCCGGGACTTCGTCTGCGAGGTGCACAGGTAGCCGCGCGGCGGGTAGTCCCCGGGCCCGCCCAGCACCACCGAGCCGTCCTCCGCCAGCGCATCGCTCTCCGCGAACGTGCACACCAGCTGGGCCAGCGCCTCCGCCGACAGGTCCTCCGGCTGGCTGCTCAGCCGCAGGGTGCCCGCCGGATCGCCGTCCCGGGACGGATCCACCCGCAGCCCGGCCGGAACAGCGGTGGTGAACCCGGCCCGCCGCTCGCTCGCGGCCGGCGTCTGCTGGACCTCCTTCAGCAGCGCGCGGGCCACCTCCACCGGCTCGGAGCCGACCCCGTCCGCCGGCATCGGGCGGTCCACGGTGACCAGCTGGGAGGCGCACACCAGATACACCTCGGCGCTCAGACTGTCCGGCGACCGGGTGCTGACGTCCGAGGAGGACACCCGGCACGGCACCCGGGAGGGCGCGGCCCCCGCGTCCACCGGCACCGAGGTCGTCCGGATTCCGCACCCGGAGACCAGCGCCGTGGCCGCCAGCACGGCCGCCAGCGGGACGGCCGTGCGCCACCGGAGCAGGCGGCCGCGCCTCCGGTACGTGACATCGCCGCGCTTCACGTCGCCCCGTCCTCGTCCGCGGCTCCCGAGCCCGGCTCGTCGTTCCGTGCGATCCTCTCCGCGTCGCGCGGCAGCCGCAGCTCGAACACGGCACCGCCGTCCGGGGAGTTCGCCGCCGTGATGTCACCGCCGTGGATGTGCGCGTTCTCCATGGCGATGGAGAGGCCGAGCCCGCTGCCCTCCGACCGCGGCCGGGAGGCACTGGCCTTGTAGAACCGGTCGAAGACATGCGGCAGCACGTCATCGGGGATGCCCGGACCGTGGTCCCGTACCTCGATGACCAGCTCCTCGCCCTCGATCCGCGCCCGTACGCCCACCGGCGAACCGCCGTGCTTGAGGGCGTTGCCGATCAGATTGGCCAGGATCACGTCCAGCCGGCGCGGATCGAGCCGGACCATCATGCCGCGCTCCGCGTCCAGGTCCACCGCGTCCAGCCAGGCCCGCGCGTCGATGCACGCGGTCACCTGGTCGGCCACGTCGACGTCGTCCAGGACGAGCCGGGCCGTGCCCGCGTCGAAGCGGGTCACCTCCATCAGGTTCTCCACCAGGTCGTTCAGCCGCCGGGTCTCGCTGACGACGAGATGCACGGCGGGGGCGATCATCGGGTCGAGGGTGTCCGCCTCGTCCTCCAGCACCTCGGCCACCGCGGTGATCGCGGTCAGCGGGGTGCGCAGCTCGTGCGACATGTCGGCGACGAACCGGCGGCTCGCCTCCTCCCGGGCGCTCATGTCGGCGACCTTCTTCTCCAGCGAGCTCGCCGTCCTGTTGAACGTACGGGAGAGATCGGCGAGTTCATCCGTCCCGGAGACCGTGAGCCGGGTGTCGAGCTTGCCCTCGCCGAGCTTGCGGGCCGCGTCGCCGAGCCGCTGCACCGGGCGCAGCACCGTCGTCGCGGCGGCCTGCGCGAGCAGCGCCGAGCCGACCAGCGCGAGGGCGGTGGCGATCCCCAGCGACCAGGCCAGCGAGTTGAGGTCCTGCCGCTCCTGGTCGAGGGACTTGAGCATGTAGCCGGTCGGGCCGCCGCCGATGATCCGCGTACCGGCGACGAGATACGGCGTGCCCGCGATGCTCGTACGCTGCCAGAACAGGTGGTACTCGTGCTCGTTGCTCGACGTCAGCGGCTGCTTGCGCGCCACCTGCTCCTGCAACGAGTGCGGCACGTCGGCCCGGGTGAAGGTGTCCAGGTCGGAGTAGCCCACGATCGGCTTGCCGCGCTCGCGCTCGGCCTCCAGCAGCACGCTGTAGCCCGGGCTGCTGGACGCCATCTTCCCGGCGGCCCGCTGGAGATCGTCCTTGGTGGGCCGCGTCGGCAGCGTGGCCGCCGTCTCCTGCATCTGCCGCCGGAAGTCGTCGAGCGCGGTGTCCTGCGTCCGGGTCAGCACGGCCTCGCGGTTGAGCCAGTACGCGATCCCCGAGGCGGACACCGCGGCCACCAGCGCCACCAGCGCGAACACCACGACCAGCCGCAGCCGCAGACTGGTCCAGCGCAGACCGGCGCGGATCGACCGCTTGGCGGATTCGGTCACTGAGGCGAGTCCAGCCGGTAACCCACGCCCCGCACCGTACGGATCAGGGTCGGCGAGGACGGCACGTCCTCCACCTTCGCGCGCAGCCGCTGCACACAGGCGTCCACCAGCCGGGAGTCGCCCAGGTAGTCGTGCTCCCACACCAGACGCAGCAACTGCTGCCGGGACAGGGCCTGGCCGGGCCGGCGGCTCAGCTCCAGCAGGAGCCGCAGCTCGGTCGGCGTGAGCTGCAGATCCTCCCCGTCCTTGGTGACGGTCATGGCGGAGCGGTCGATCACCACATTGCCGAAGGTCGCCGAGTCGGTCGACTCGCGCTCCCCGCGGCGCAGCACCGCCCGGATCCGGGCGTCCAGCACCCGGCCCTGGACGGGTTTCACCACATAGTCGTCCGCGCCGGACTCCAGTCCCACCACGACGTCGATGTCGTCGCTGCGCGCGGTCAGCAGAATGATCGGCAGTTGGTCGGTGCGGCGGATCCGCCGGCACACCTCGAAACCGTCGATCCCGGGCAGCATCACATCCAGCACGACCAGGTCGGGCCGCTGCTCGCGCAACAGCTCCAGGCCGTCCTCTCCCGTCGCCGCGGTGGCCACACGGTGGCCCTGGCGTGACAGCGAGAGTTCGAGGGCCGTGCGGATGGCGTCGTCGTCCTCGATCAGCAACAGGAAAGGCACGGACGTCATTCTGGCCCATGGTGGCGCTTCAGTTCGACCTGTGGTCCGGTCCGATTGTCCGGGCACGGCCGCAACTCCCCCTGTGACAGGCCTGTGACAGTCGGGGGACAGCGCCATGAAACTGCCCCGGCAAGCTCTTGGTCAGCAGGAAACGAACGGACTCCACCGATAGGGGGCGCGAGATGAACGCACTGCACAGCACCAGCTCAAGCGCAGTTGTCACGCGCCTCCACGACATCGGGCGGAGCAGCGAGAAGTCCGGTGCGACGAACCTACGGGGGTGTGTTCGAAGCGCCGGGCGTCAGCACCTGCCGTCGCAGTCGACCGCGGAGCAGCCGCGTTCGACGTACATGACGGTGGTGGACGCACCCACGGGGGATGTGGGGGGCAACGGGGGGAGCGCGTACGGGAAGGCCACGGGGGATCGCACCACGGGGGCGGAGACCGCGGACGCCGAAGCGGCGTTCACGGCCTACGTCCAGGAGCGACGGGCCTCCCTGTACGCGACCGCCTACCACCTGACCGGCGACCGGTTCGAGGCCGAGGACCTGCTGCAGAGCGCCCTCTTCTCGACGTACCGGGCCTGGGACCGGATCAGCGACAAGGCGGCGGTCGGCGGCTATCTGCGCCGCACCATGACCAACCTGCACATCAGCGCCTGGCGCAGGCGCAAGCTCAACGAATACCCGACCGAGGAGCTGCCGGAGACGGTGGGCGACACGGACGCGATGCGCGGCACGGAGCTGCGGGCGGTGCTGTGGCAGGCGCTCGCCCGACTGCCCGAACTCCAGCGCACGATGCTGGTTCTGCGGTACTACGAGGGCCGCACCGACCCGGAGATCGCGTCCATCCTCGACATCAGTGTCGGCACGGTGAAGTCGAGCATCTGGCGCTCCCTGCGCCGGCTGCGCGAGGACGAGGTCCTCAGCTTCGGACGTGACGAGCAGGAGTCCTTCGGCGAGCTGGTGGCCTGAGGCAGGGCCCTCCGCTTCGGGGGAGGCGGGGCCCACGGGGGAGCAGGAGAAAAAACGGGGGACCGAGGGGGTTCGGGGGAACCACGGGGGAAACACAGCGGGGTCGTACGGGCCGGGGGGTCCTGTACGACCCCGCTGCCCGTTCCGGGCCGCCTTTCCAGCCCTCCGGGCTACGTTCAGCTGGTCCGGGCATATTTCCGCCCCTCCGGCGTTTGAGGAGCGGGGCCCGGGGCGGGGCCCCGGTTACGGGGAGGGGCGGGGCGGGGAGAAGGCCCCCCGCAGGCGCCCCGACCCCGCACCCCCGGGGGGCCTACACCGCCCGAGCCGCAGGAGCCCCACGGTGGCACCGACCCGCCGCCGCAGCAGCGAACCGCCCCAACGCCTCCTCCTTGCCGCACGGATACGCCCCCAACGCCGTCTGACGGGCCACGATCCGCCGCTCGGCCCGCATCAGCCGCCACCCGCGCCGCAGCAGGAACGGAACCGACTTGCGGCCCTCGCGCAGATCCCGCACCAGCCGACGCCGGAACGTCGTCGACGGACGGCCGCGCAGGCACAGCGCGTCGGCGAGCAGGCCCAGTTCCCGGCAGCGCTCCACGATGTCCGCGGCGAAGATCCCCTCGGCCACGAACAGCGGCGACCGCTCGATGTGGAAGGTCTCGTGGCCCGTACGGGAACTGGTGGCGATGTCGTACACCGGAACGTCCGTACGACCGCGCCGGCACAGCTCGGCGACGGCCGCCACCGCCGCGTCCGCGTCCCAGGACCCGGCGGAGTCCCAGTCGATGTCCGTGGAGCCGGGCACCCGGGGCAGCGTGGGGTCGTCGTGCTCCTTGTAGAAGTCGTCCAGGCGCAGCACCGGAAGGCCGGTGCGGGCGGCCAGGACGGACTTGCCGGAGCCGGAGGGGCCCGCGAGCAGCACGACGCGGGTCGGGATCGGTTGGGAACTCACAGAACAGAAGTGTGAGGCATTGACCCGCGCAGGGGATCCCTCGGGCCTCCTGTTGGTATCCGACATCACACCTCAACTACTCTGCGCGTACGGACGATTACCCGACCAGGCTCGATCAGGTGGAAAACATGGCACTACATGCACGTAAGCCCGAACGTCGCGTTCTGCTGCGCGCCGGTCTGACCTTCACCGCGCTGGGGGCGGCGCTGGGGGCCGGTGCGGGCTCCGCACAGGCCGTCTCGCTGCCGCCCGCGGCCGAGGTCCCGGAGCAGGGGGTCTCCGCCCTCCAGGCGGTCGGCGAGACGGCTGCGCCCGCCGTGACGAGCGCGCTCGGGACCTCGCTGGCCAGCAGCGTCGCGCCGATCACCGACGTTCAGCTGGACCCGCTGGCGGGCACCGGCGTGGACCCGCTGGACAACGCCGTGGGCACCCAGATCGCCGACTTCAAGCCGGTGACCACCGCGATCGTCACCGACCCGATCACCAGCGGCGGCGCGCTGAGCGACCTGCCCGTGGTGGGTTCGGTGGCCAAGCTCGTCGCCGGCTGACGCGCGCGGGACACGGACACGGCGAACGGGGCCGCCCCGGGGTGGGAGC